>JASFVU010000225.1:0-5507 GCA_050049665.1 Bacteroidales bacterium
TGCGCAGATAATTCCAATGCTCTTTCAGATCCATAGTACAATTTTCAACATTCAATGTATACATTCTTTCAATAAACTTATTACTCAAATAAATTGTTGCCGATAATAGTGTTGAATCCCAGTTTCTGCCCCAGGAAGCGTCAAGATCCCATGGGTAGATAACAAAGGGGGAATTCCTGTCGTTCCTCGCATAAAACATATTTGTTCCCATGTTATCAAACGCCTGACAGGTATTTATGAAAATAAAATAATCGATCATGTTGCTGATATCCAAATAATCAGTAATATGATCCCTGAACTCTTCATCTGTACTGTTAACCACAAATTCTGAAAAATTATATATAGGATACCAGTATATATAATCGTCGGTAGCCGGATATTTCTGCTCCCATCCGTCCCAATATTCATTTGCTGTTGTATCTGCCAGTGAAATAAACCTGGTAGTATTTGACCAATATTCTGTTTTATACAATAACCCGTCCGGAGATTCTTCGCTCCGTTCCAGGTTTAGCTGTTTGCGGTCAAAACGTTCAGACAGGCAATACAATCCTTTGTAATCCATGTTTATGAATAGTTCAACAAACCTGGATTCCGTGTAAGGTTTGCCAATATACTTTTCGCTGGAACTCAAAGTACATATATCCCCCCAAAGATCCATACTTACTTTATTTCTCATCCTAGCCTTATCAATGTACATGGCATCGAGGATCCAGTCATCATCATTGCGCATATTTAACAGACTGGCATTTTTCTTGTCAGTCCCGAATGAATCAGTCAATATTTCAAAACCATATGACTTTTTTGGTCGTGAGGAGGCCGATCTGCCTCTCAGTTCAATGCCCGCATCAAAAGTTCGTGAGAATCCTCCGAAGTATTTCTGGTAACCACTCAGCATTAACCGGCAGTAATTTTTGGGCTCATCCACAATAACTTCGGGACAATCAACCTGGATAACAGGCAAAGTGGTAAAATGCAAATACCCCTGACAGTATTGTTCGTTTAAGGTGGTAAAAGATACCGGAATACTGTCTGTAAGACTTCCGAACAATATACTTTCGCCCGATCTGCAGGGATTACCATTGATGGTCAGATCTTTCAGATTGGTCTCTATTAACGCCTGAAATGGCGATAACATTTCCCGGTTAACCGGTACCAGAAGCATCCCTCTGTTAATGTCCATACCACAACTTACATCATTGAACTTAAGGTATGGATCATATCTTTCCGGATCGACCTCAATCTCTTCATAGCAGGATGAAACCAGTCCCAAAACCATAAGAAAAACAACCGTGTTGCTATTGAAAGTCCTTTTCATCGTTAAAATTCATATCGATATCCCAATCCCAGTGAATAATAGGTATAAGGATGTTCATTATTCAACTGTCTGTCTATCCTGTAATAGATTTTAACCTTTCCGTATTTTCCAAAAGAATAATTGCATCCCAGTGCAAATTTGAGCTTAAGGGGAAAATCATCCCCGTTTCCCAGTTTGCCGTATAACTCGGAATAAAAAAACGGAGTGAGTTTTATCTTGGGAACATTGTATTTAATCCGGGCCCTGTTCCGGAGAATGTTTTCCGGAGAAGCAAATTCATCGTACTGAAAATAATCATCATCAACATTCTGATACCTGAGCCTGTATTCAAACCTGAACCGTTCCAACCTTAAAATCAGTTCTGCATCCCCGTAAAGCCGCTGTTTTTGTTTATATGAACCGCTTTTTTTCTTGTTTATTGCATACCGGTACCCAACACCCAGTTTTACTATCCTGTGAGGTTGATAACTGACATCCAGGTCAAAATCCGCTTCATCTATCCGGGAAGCATCTCTTTCAAGCTTTAACGTACTTTCCAGTCCTATTTCCCAGTTGTCAAAAAACCTTTTGGCAATTCCCACTTTCCCTATAAATCTGAAATCACTGATGACCTTATGATCCTGAGAAAAAGCAGATAAATTAAAAAAAAGCAATGCTGTTATTGTAAAAGCTATTTTTCCAGGCATAGAAAATTTATTGATTTATAACCTCCAGACCGGGGTATTGCGATGTATATGATGATATTACCGTATTTTCAAAACTCATATTAGACAATTTCGGACTCCATTCCTGTCTTACCATGTTCCAGACATCCTTTCCATTATACAGGCTGTAAGAATTAAGAATTTCCATTTTGCCTTCCACAACAGCCCATGAATAGTTATCCCCATACCTGATGCCTATATAATTATTTAGAAACTCACATCCGTTTGCAATTACCAGATGATTCGGAGAGCTAAAGCCAAGTTCCAGTCCCTGCCCGCAATTTGTGAAAATACAATTATTAAATGTATGTGTTTTGGAAACCTCATCTTTGCTGGATAATGCCGCACCTTCATGAAAACAGGCTTCAAACCTCGAATCATTTACCGTAACCGTTCCTCCCAGATTTCCTCCCGAATCCAGTCCGTCGTCCTTGGCAAACATAAACAGGCTGTGATCAATGGTTACATTGGAAGCATGTATATACAGGGCGTCGTTATCCTCATCCCTGTATACCGGTGAATCGTCGGGAAAATCCGTAAAAATACTATTGTTTACAGTCGCAACGGAATGGTTAAGCTGCCCGCCGGTCTTAGCCCTTTGTACCAATATATTCGTCAAATGTAATGTTGAATTAAGAGGATAAAAGATCTGTCCGATATGATCGGTCATATAACAGTTCTCAAGGCTAAGCGTACTGTTTTCGGTATAAAAGAGGGCCTGCCGCTGTGCGTGGCCCCAGTTATAGTCCTGTGAATCATGATACCCGCTCTGACAAAAAATGGTATAGGAGGCTTCGATCGTACCATTTATCCCGGTGGAAATAAATCCTCCCCAGAATTTATTCTTTTCACTGCAGGTAATAAGCACAGGATTCTCTTTTGTCCCGGCCACCACAACAGGTCCTTCATTATATACATTGACCCCTTCATCAATGGCTATCAGACTTCCCGCTCCAATGTTCAGGGATGCATTATCAGCAAAATGCACATCGTTGGTTATTCTGACAGAAGAATTTGCCGGAATTTCCATACTTCCGGTAACTTCTCCGCTAAGTTCAAGATCAAATCCTGATTTTTCGGAAATACTATGCTGAATGATCATGCCACCGATATCAAACTCCATGATATCATCAACGAAAGCACCATCAATATTGACAGAACCCACTCCGCGTTTTATGTAAAACTCCTCTCCCGACTTTGTGTGGCTGGCTTCGGAATATGTTTGAATCAGGGCTTCTCCTTCTCTGGCAAAAAAGATAAAAGGTATATTTATTTCATTTAAAAAATGTGCCGGAGAAATCACTTCAATTTCTTCACTGCCACTCAGATTTATGGTCCCAAACCCCTGGGGTACCCATACCCCGATCCCCCATTCGGCATTCTCACGCTCACTTGTATTAAGTGTAAAAAGTATTGTATCCGAACCTTCCCGGTCACCGGCATACAAGATAATCAATTCATAAAATCCCGCTTTTTCAAGCGGAAGAACCTGACCATAACCAAAATCAGGTTGTTCTTCGTTTAATATGATCTTTTCAACTTCAGCATTATCAATGTCATTAACCAGGTTTACGGGCAAATAATAATCGTGTTTTGTCTGTAATTCGCTTAACATAATACAATTCTCTTCACATTCCGGTATTACTTCCCTGCAATCATTTCTGCAACCAAAAACAAGTATTATAAGAAACGCATAAATACTTCGTTTCATCTTCTTTAATTTAAATGATTTGGCAATTCATTCAGGATCCATTGTCTTCGGTTCAGCAAAAGTTGTTTTTTTCCGGCCAGGTTTGAATCAAACAAGTTCTGGTTTGTGGCATTGACATCATAATTAGACTGTTCAACAATTTGAATCTTATCGTAAAACGGTTGTAAAACAGTTTTAGCCGCAGCAAAAGCGTTTTCGATCACCTGATCGTCAATACTATGCAGCACCTGTTCAAGCACCGGGAGGTATTGCTGGTATAAATACGTATCGGTAGCAATTTTGTAATCAAGATCATCCTCAATCGAAAATATCAGCTTTTCGCCGGCATCAGCAATAACATCATCCATGGAGGCATAGGTCCTTGTACCGAACAACTGTCCTACCGCCCAGTCCCTGCCAATTTCATGCGGCTGATCCTGAAAGATATCATCATAGTCCCACGGACAAACGCCAAAGATCTTTTTGCCGTCGATCTCCTTTATATAAAAAAAGATCTCATCGGTATAGTCTCCGTTCATCAAAAGCATATCCATGGAGATCTTTACAAAATATTGCCGCATATCCACCAGATGCATTAAACTGTCATAAAGTTGCTTCCCGGAGTATTTGGTAATGAAAGAATAGACGGAATCAAAACGGGCCAGGTAATGATCGGCTGATTCCACAGGAATCCTGTCATTGAGATCGTAATGGTCAACATTATGATGATAAGCCCTTCTCATTACAAAATCCGAGCCTTGTTCATACATGAAGTAATCCTCGACATCCTCAATGATCAGATAAATTCCCTGGGTGTGATTATTGAGCATTACTTCGTTATAAAAGCTATGCAAAGGCCAAAGACCAACCTCTTTAAAGAATTCAATGGCAATGAAATTTTCTATGTAGGTATAATCAAAGACAAGCGCTGCCATTTTTAACTTCTCAAATTCCCTTATCCGTCCTTCCCTTTCAACATAAAGAAAAAGATTGTCATCAAAATTTACGGAAAATCCCTTGCGCCTGTAATACAGTGAAGTTTCCCCTCTGACTTCGAATCCATCCAGGCCGTACACATCATCATGATATTCCAGAACCGGTAAAGTATCACTGAACGATAATCTGACTCCCCTGCTGTCATATATTTGTTGTTCCTGGTAATCAGTAAGCTGAAAATTAAATGCTTCTGCCTTGTCAGAAAATTCCGGATCGATAATCTGTTCTTTATAACAAGAAAATAAAAAAAGGGGAAATATCGCTAGCAGGAAACGCAAACTTCTCATATTCAGTATATTATACACGGCACTACCGGTAGGCAAAGTTATAATTAATTTTTTCTTATCCTATTTTACGGTTCTCCACAGGGAATGATCCGCATGAAAACAACTTCGGCATTAAACGTAATTTAGCATTGTGTAACACGCAAGAATGTTAACTTTGCTGCTGCAGAAAGTCAAGACAATATGGGACCCGAAACACGAATAACCTTACTCGGTGGCGGAAGCTGGGGCACTGCCCTGGCAAAGTTGTTCCTCAACAATATCAGCAGGTTACAATGGTTTATCAGAAGCAAAGAAGATATCCTGTTCATTGAGAAATATCAGCATAATCCCAAATACCTTACTTCCATTAAATTAGATACCACAAAGATTTCTTTTTTTAGCGATATCTGTAAAGCCATTGAATCATCCGACCTTATCGTTGTTGCCATCCCTGCACCGTTCCTTGAAGAATCACTGATGAAATGTCTGAACATGTTTGATGAAAAATTCATCGTTTCGGCTGTAAAAGGGATCGT
>JASFVU010000226.1:0-5484 GCA_050049665.1 Bacteroidales bacterium
TCGATCTCATCCATCAGAACAACGGAATAGGGTTTTCTTCTCACGGCCTCTGTCAGCTGTCCTCCTTCATCATAACCGACATATCCGGGAGGAGCCCCTATTAACCTTGAAACCGAATGCCTTTCCTGGTATTCCGACATATCAATCCGGGTGATCAGGTTTTCATCGTTGAACAATACTTCTGCCAGGGCTTTTGCGAGCTCGGTTTTACCAACCCCGGTTGTTCCAAGAAAAATGAACGAACCGATGGGCTTTGATTCATCCTGCAGTCCTGCCCTGCTTCTTCTGACTGCATCGGCCACTGCCTGTATTGCCTCATCCTGTCCCACCACCCGCTCATGCAGCTGCTTCTCCAGGTTGAGAAGCTTGGTCTTTTCTGTCTCAAGCATCTTACTTACGGGTATTCCTGTCCAGCGCGAGACGATTTCCGCAATATCTTCCGAAGTTACTTCTTCCTTGATCATCACCTGATCCTGCTGCTTTTCTTCCAGCTTTGCCTTTAACTCCTCAATGTTTTCTTCAGCTTTCCTTATTTTTCCATACCTCAGTTCTGCTACCTTCCCGTAATCCCCCGATCGCTCAGCCTGGTCTGCTTCCAGCTTATATTCTTCGATCAGCGACTTGTTTTTCTGAATTTTTTCGATCAGATCTTTTTCTGCTTTCCATTTGGCTCTCATCTTATCTCTTTCTTCACCGAGGTTTGCGATCTCTTTAGACAGTTCGGCTGTTTTTTGCTTGTCGCCCTCCCTTTTCAGTGCTTCCCTTTCTATTTCCACCTGTTTTATTTTCCTTTCGATCTCATCGATCTCCTGCGGAAGTGAATTCATCTCTATCCTCATTTTCGATGCTGCTTCATCGATCAGGTCTATGGCCTTATCGGGAAGGAACCTTTCCGTAATATACCTGGATGATAACTCCACTGCGGCAATAATCGCCTCATCCCTGATCCTTACCTTATGATGTGTCTCATATCTTTCCTTAAGGCCACGCAATATGGATATAGCACTAAGGTTATCGGGTTCCTGAACATTTACGATCTGGAACCTTCTTTCCAGTGCTTTGTCTTTTTCAAAATATTTTTGGTACTCACCCAGTGTCGTTGCACCAATGGCTCTTAGTTCTCCTTTGGCCAGCGCGGGTTTCAATATGTTTGCAGCGTCCATGGCTCCTTCTGATTTGCCTGCTCCGACCAGTGTATGGATCTCATCAATAAATAAAATGATCTCCCCGTCGGAACGGATTACTTCCTTAACGACCCCTTTCAGTCTCTCCTCAAATTCCCCTTTGTATTTTGCCCCGGCAATAAGGGCGCCCATGTCAAGAGAATATACCTGTTTTGACTTGAGGTTCTCCGGAACATCACCCGATACGATCCTGTGTGCCAGGCCCTCCGCTATAGCGGTTTTACCTACTCCCGGTTCCCCGATCAGAACAGGATTATTCTTTGTTCTGCGGGATAATATCTGAAGGATCCTGCGAATTTCTTCATCGCGTCCTATAACCGGGTCAAGCTTTCCTTTTTGTGCACTGTCATTCAAATTGATAGCATACTTATCCAATGCATTGTATGCATCTTCGGCCGATGGAGAATCAGCAGATGCATTTTGCCTCAGCTCATCGATCGCCTTATCTACTTCTGCTTTTGACAGGCCATTGTCTTTCAATAACTGGGAAACATCGTCTCCGACAGTCAATAAGCCCGATAATATGTTTTCAACGGATACGTACTGATCTCCTTTCTTCTTGCTGAGATCCACAGCACTTTGCAATGCTTTTGAAGCATTGGAAGAGAGGTACTGTTCTCCTCCCGATACCTTTGGATACCTGTCGAGGAGCTTTTCCAATACCTGCTCAAGGAGTTGCCTGTTTGCCCCGACCTTATTGAAAATAAAATCGGATATACTATCTCCCTTTAACAAAAGCCCTTTCAACAAGTGGCCTGTTTCAACGGACTGATTCCCTTTTTCCCCGGCGATCCGGAATCCTTCCTGAATTACTTCCTGTGATTTTATGGTGAAATTATTCAGATTCATAGCGTAAATCCTTTATCCGGAATTACGTATTCAAATATTCAGCCAAATTACAAATACGTCATTTTGTCATGTATTTTAGTATAGTTTATGACATTTTAGCAGTTAATCTGATTTGTAGTGAGAGATGAAAGGAAGGAAGGTGTCTATAGCTGAATTGATTAATCGATTAACCGGTGAAATGAAGATACTGATAAGCTCATAGTTGTTTCAGTTTATCAGTTCACCAATTACACAAATACACGATTAAACAGTTAATCAGCACCAGCAAACTTAGTCAAGCAATCTGTCGATAAAGTATTCCGAGATCTTCCGGGTAAGATGTACCCGGTCTTCTCCGCTAATATTGTGTTCGTGTCCGGGATACACAAAAAAGTCAACCCTGATATCGGAGCTGATACATGACTGCAAAAATAACAGGCTTTGCTGCCATACAACTGTCGGGTCATCAAGACCGTGAATGACCAGGAGGTCTCCTTTTAAATTGCCGGCATAGTTTGTCAGATCGGTCAGGTCATACCCCCGGGGATTCTCGGCAGGTTTATCCATGTACCGCTCCGTATACATAACTTCATAATACTTCCAGTCGATTACCGGTCCGCCAGCAACACCTGTCTGAAAGGTTTCCGGATACCTGAGCATCATAAAAACGGTCATAAATCCTCCAAAGCTCCATCCATGTACTCCAATCCTGGTGGAATCGACATACGTCAATGATCTCAGAAACTCAACCCCTTTCATCTGGTCGGCCAGTTGAGGAACGCCGAGTTGCCTGTAAACAATATTCTCAAAATCTTTCCCCCTGTTCCATGATCCCCTGGAGTCGAGCGTAAAGGAAACAAATCCCTGTTGAGCCATGTATTGCTGAAAGTATTCGATCCTGTCCATCCAGGAATTGGTAAGCAACTGAACATGCGGACCGCCATAAACGTATACAAGAACAGGGTATTTTTTCACCGGATCAAACTCAACAGGTTTTATCAGGCGATAGTGCAGATCGGTAATCCCGTCGGCCGACCTGATCACGCCTCTTTCCACTTCTCCGAGTTTGAATTCCTTTGCCGGGTTACCGGACCTTAACAGCTCTCCGGTCTCTTTCCCGTTTTGATTACAAAGCAAGATCGCATTGGGCACTTCATAACCGGAATACCTGTCAATGAAATACGTCATTTCATCATTAAACTGCACTTCATGTGTGCCTTCCTCTTTTGTGAGCCTGATCATTTCACCGTTATCCCTGTTCAACCTGTAACAATGGTTTTCAAGAGGATTATCTTTACCCGCCATAAAATACACGATCCGTTCATGTTTGTCAAAGCCTATGAACTCCGAAACATCCCAGTTCCCGTTTGTAATATTCTTAAGCAACCTTTTCTTTGAATCATAATAATAAATATGGTTGTATCCGTTTCTGCTGCTCTGATAGAAAAAATCATCTTTTACTTCTCCTGAAAAAATCAGGGGATACAATGGTTCAACATAGTGTTCCTCGGTTTCCAAAAACAGTTCCTGCAGGAATTCACCTGTCTGAACAGCATAACTTTTCAATCTCATTGTATCCTGATCACGGTTTAATTGCTGAAGATAAACAGCCGTTTCATCGGGAGTCCAGCTTAAATTCGTCAGGTACTGCTCGGGGTCTCCTTTAACCTGAAGTTTTGTATAAGACTTGTTTTCAGGAGAATAGATCCATATCCCGGTTTCTTCGCTTTTCATCCCGGCCATCGGATACCTTATGTTCCTGGTTGTGGCCGGCCTGGTACTGATATCAATAAGGGGGAAGGTAGAGACCTGTGACTGATCTCTCCTGTAATATGCCAGATAATTTCCCTTCGGCGACCAGCTGATCCCCCGTTCCATACCGAACTCATTTCTGTAAACGACCTCACCATTCGTTATCCCGGCCAAAGAATCGAAGGTGACCTGCCATTTGACCCCGTACCTGTCCTGAATCCATACATTGTTATCCGATGTATAACAGAGGTATTCCGCATTTGGTGCCAGGGCCAGGTTGTCTGCCCCGGCCGGAAGATCGAAATGAACCGCTATATCCGTTTTCTGCAGATCAAATAAAATGTAACCGTTTGAAACCTGAAATGCAATTTCCTGGTCATTAACGCATTTCACTAATGGGAAACCGCTGAAAGAAGACACTTTATGACCGTTCAGTACCTTGTTAAGCGTTTCAAGAGTCAACACGACTTTTCTGTTTTCTCCCATGACACCGGTCTCGAAAAGGCTGTCTCCTTTAGAAAACAGAATATGTCCTGATCCGGTATTCCATTGAAGATTATCCAGATCATCAGGTTTTAAATAAGACCCCCGGCCGGTCTCGATGTCTTCAACAGTGAAGTATTGATTGTATGCAACAATACAGACCGTTAAAAAAAGTATACTTGAGAAAATCCGTTTCTTTATCATGATGATTGATTTCCATAAAAATAGTAAACAAATAAAAGCTTTTTAGATAATAAAGACAAATGTTTGATCATGCGTAACTATAATGCATCAATTCCGTAGAATTCCAAGCATACAGCTATATAACCGTACGAATCACTTACAATGAGTGAACAGATACTAAAAGCACTTATGGAGCTTTTCGCAATTATTGCGAGGCCCGATGAGAGTAATATTGACGGAAGTGACAGGAGGTCTGTTGTTGAGTCCTATTTAGGCCGTATCCTGAATCAGGAGCTTGTGGACGGATATCTTGATATTTTTGACCGTTTTTTTGCACGGCATCAAAGCCTTGTTAATTCAAGAGGGGTTAAAAGAATCGGTCCTGATTCGGTTAAGATCCTCCGGATCTGTGACCAGATAAACAAGGAACTCACACAAAAGCAAAAGCTCATTGTAGTCATTCATCTGTTTGAGTTTGCCGATTCGGATGAAGCCGAAATCTCAAAACAGGAGTTTGAATTTATACAGACAGTTGCCGATTCGTTTAATCTTGATATCGAAGAACACGACCTGATCCGTGATTTTACGATAAGAAGTGCAGGCAATGCTCCGGAATCGGAAAATATCCTTATCGTAGACAGTAACGAACAGGAAAAAGAAAAGCAGGTAAGCAAACACTTGTTCTCAAAGCAATTCAAAGGCGAACTTTGGCTGATGAAAGCCACTTCGGCCAACCTTTATTTCATCAGGTACCTTGGTAAACATGAACTGTACCTGAACGGACAGCTCCTTCAGCCCTATAAAGTATTTGTTTTTAATTCCGGATCTTCGATCCGCGACCATAACATCAGGCCCATTTACTATAGCGATATAGTAACCATATTCCATACCGGGCAACTGGAATCAAAAATATCGTTCAACGTCAACAACATAAGTTTCAGGTTCAAGAACGGGAACATGGGTCTGCAACCTATGAGCTTTGTCAAAGAATCGGGACGTCTTATAGGGATCATGGGAGCGAGCGGTGCGGGTAAATCGACCCTCCTGAATGTTC
>JASFVU010000227.1:0-5466 GCA_050049665.1 Bacteroidales bacterium
CAAATTTAAAACCTGACAGGGTTAACCGGTACAATATGTGCAACATAACACTGGTATGTGTCTGACTGAAAAGTAAAGAGTACACCGTTTTTGATTTTTAATGGTTAATCTGCAACAAAATACTGACTTATACGTATTTAGAACTTAGTATTATCAAACCGGTCAGCCCTATGAAAAAAAGACATTTTTATTTAGGCCTGTTATTTCTGTTCTTGTTAGCTTTTTCCTGTGAAAAAGACGATAACCCGTTCTCTTTGCCTCCGGCAAGCTATATTGCAGACCATACCATAGCTACGGAAGATCTTTTGAGAAGCATACCGCAGGAATATATAGATCTGGCCAGAACCGAACTCCATGTTGCTTATCAGCATACTTCGCATGGCACTCATGTTTCCTATGGATTATACGGACTTCAGGATTATAAAAACGGTGATGACATTTTGTTTGGCATTACCAATAACGATCCGACAGACAATAAGCTGGATTTCAGGGATTATGCTATGAGCAGCTATGCTGCCGACGGAGAAGATGCGGCCGATCTGAGCAGAAATGAGACCGCATTTATACAGGCAACACGTAACTATCTCGACGATCCTGCCAATGCGGTGATCAACGTAGTCATGTGGTCGTGGTGCAATATCGCCGGCCACGATGTGGAAGGCAATTATTTACCGGGTATGCAAACCCTGATCGGTGAGTATGGACGGGGAGGCAGCAAGATAGGAACGGGCCACGGACAACGCGAGCATGCTGTTACTTTCATATTCATGACAGGCCATGCTAATGCAAACAGCAATCTGGGTGACGGACATCCGAAAGACCAGGCTGATAAGATCATCGAATACTGCCGGAACAATGGCCAGTATTGCCTCGATTACTATGGTATTGACACACACGATATGGATGACAATTACTGGGAAGATGCCGGTGATGACGGTAATTCAGCCGAATATGGCGGTAATTTCTATGTCGACTGGCAGAACAGTCATGGTGAAGGGGTCCATTATTTCCATAACAAATCATATCCCAGAGGTAATGTGACTTTCGGAGATCACAATACGCAGCATATCACGGCCAACCGGAAAGCTTATGCCATGTGGTATATCCTGGCCAGAATAGCAGGATGGGACGGAGAATAAACAAATTTTACAACATACTCAACCCTGACAGGATTCCGAACCCGGTCAGGGTTTTTGTTTTTTCGGAATCAAAGAGCCTCTCACGGGATTCGAACCCGCGACCTGCACATTACGAGGGTGCTGCTCTACCAACTGAGCTAAAGAGGCTTTTTCGGGACTCTGACCAACTGAACAAAGGTGGCTTTTCCGGAATTTTGATCAATCCTGTCTCCTCTCGCCTCAAACAAGAGGAGTACTCTCATACCAAATCATTGCATAGCTGAAACAGGCCGGATTGATATTCTTTTTTACCATGCAAACTTATATTTTTCTTCGATGTGTTGGAACAGATACAAATTAAAATGCGTTGAAAATTTTCAGGTAATATAAATTACTTATTTTTGTTGGCCTTTAGGAGTGAAGTAATGTTAGTATTCTCTGTAATTTTGAAGGCAGAGAATAAAAGTAAGGATTAATTTATTCGGGGTGTAGCGCAGTCCGGTTAGCGCGCTACGTTCGGGACGTAGAGGTCGGGAGTTCGAATCTCCCCACCCCGACAAAAAACAGAGTGAGAGTGAGAGCGGGAGCGAGTCACTCGAATTCTGTTTCTCTTTACTCACTCTCACACTGAATCTATCCGACGGCATTCCGGTCAATGAGTCTGATGGTTAAAATAACGGGGACATACCGGATCTTTTTTTCTGCAATTCCATATGAATGCGTACGGACCATTTATCCAGCATTTCATAGAGGTTCCGGAAGGTCATCTCATCCAGGGCATTGTCTATCAATCCGAAATACCACTGGTATAACCGGTCTGTTCTCTCCTCGAACCCGGCAAGTTCCAGGACAACCCGGCTGATATCCAGGGTATATAACGAACAATCAAATCCGAGCTCTTCCAGAGAATGCATTAATTTCTTGTTGCGTAATTCTTCTTTTATCAGGTGTATTGTCAATTCTCCTTTATTCATAGCGCTTTCTGAAAATCAGTTGTGATCAGGTTTTCCGTCAATATTGATTTTTTTCTACTTTTATATGGAAATATACGGCTATTTTATAGAAAAATATCTATATTTGAAAGTTTTTTATAGAAATTTATCAATATAATGTCAGGTATCATTGACAGATTAGAGCAATTCATGGATTCGAAGGGCATCAACAATAACCGGATGACTGTTCAGGCAGGCCTTTCAATAGGACTGATCGGATCGGCCCGGAAAAAGAAAGCTGGCCTGCATTCGGATAATGTTGAAAAGATACTGAAGGCTTACCCCGAACTCAATCCCGGCTGGCTTATTACAGGCAGGGGAAGTATGTTCAGGAACGAATATAGTGGAATTGAAGAAAGTGTTTCTGTCGTTGAGGATCCTCAGGAAGAATATGCATCACTGGTGAAAGAACTCCGGGAAACTATCTCCGTACTTAAGGAACAATTAGCCGAAGCAAAAAAAGACAGGGAATTGCTGAGGAAGATATTGTCTGAAAAATATCCTCAATCCGGCCAGGTTTGAGAAACAGGATTAAGGCAGATCAAAATCAAACAATTCTTTAAGCTGAATATCCATCGTACGGGCAATGCGGAAAACCGTACTTAAAGTAGGATTGGTTCTTGCCGTTTCAATTCTTGCAATCTGGCTCAGGGTCAGGCCTGATCTGGCCGCAAGTTCTTCCTGTGTCAGCTCCTTAAGCTTCCTTACTGTCTTGAGCCTCAAAGCAAAAGCCTCAAGGCCTTTTTCATCAAAAATCAGCTTTCTTTTCACAAAGAAAATATCTGCAAAAAAGAATTAATATATTATAGCACATGTGCTATAATTTTTATATCTTTAATTTCCGATGTGTTTTTCCTTCCTTAAAGGAAGAGGAAAGATATTGCAAAATAAATATTGTTATGTGCAATTATGCAGATAATAAAATCCGTTCCCGGTCGAAATTACTCATTATTGATGATGATGAAACAACACGGATACTGATAAAAGACGTATTGGAAGATACAGGTATCCCGATCCTGGAATCGGGTTGTGGTATGCAGGCATATGGCATTCTCAGAAATAATAGGGATGAAATAGGACTGATACTGCTCGACATCAGACTACCCGATTACGACGGCTGGTTATTGATCACGGGGATCAGACGGCTTGCACCTGAAATTCCTGTTATCGCCATTTCAGCGATATTCCCTCATGAACTTGCAGCAAAATACAAATCGGCAGGTTTTACGGAATACATGGCTAAACCATTTGACACACAACAGCTTGAGGCGATTGTTATTTCATACCTGCAGACTGAGACCCCATGATCCGGACAAAAAAAGAATAACACAAAACGAAAGCATACATCGCCTATTTAATGATCATGGTAACCTGTTCCTTTGCTTTATGAGTGTGTTCAGGCTTCACATATTTCCTGATCATTTCATAAGCCGCTAATAAAGTTGTCAGGTCATCAGTGAAACCTACCAGGGGTGACAGATCACAGATCATATCGGAGGGCACAATAAAATATGCCAGGGCCCCGGCAATGATCAGCCTGGCCCTCAAAGGAGTATCCTTATCTTTCATACAATGATACATAGCTACAGCGGGTTCGGTAACTTTTCTGCCGGCTTTTACCCCGAATTTTTTGACTTTTTGCCGGAATGATCTGTCACTGAATTCCTTTTTTCCCTTCAAACTCATGATAGTCCCTTTTTGTTATGTCTTTATGCCTGCTTTAAGCAAAGATCGAAAAATATACCGTATTGGTATATTTGACACGGGAATTTTGATCTTATCCGGAGCGAAAATGATTATTTTTGATGGCATAATGACGTAGTTTATCAGAATAGTGCACCGGCTTTCGGGAATTATCACTGCATCCGGTCCAGACTGGTCATTGTATTAACCTTGTATTCTATTTCTTTATGGAAGTATAAAGCAGAAACAGAGACAGATGATCCCTTTGCATGATACGATAAAATCCGAAAAATTCCCGGTAGTCAACTGGATGCTTATTTTTTTTAATGCCTTTGTTTTTTTTATTGAGTTGCGTCTGGGAAGCGGGGAAACCGAAGCATTTTTTTACAAATACGGCATGGTGCCTGCACGAACAAATCCGGCCGGCGTGAATACGTATACCCTCATCTCCTATATGTTTTTGCATGGCGGCTGGGGACACTTTCTGGGGAACATGTGGTTTCTTTACATTTTCGGGGATAATGTGGAAGACAGGATGGGAAGTTTCCGGTATCTTGTCTTTTATCTTCTTTGCGGCATCATGGCCGGCCTTACTCATTTTGTTTTATACAGGACGTCTATGGTCCCTGCTATTGGGGCCTCAGGAGCCATTTCAGGTGTTATGGCTGCCTATATGTTCCTGTTTCCCGGCAGCTTAATACTTTCTTTTGTCCCCTTGTTTTTTCTTCCTTTGCTGCTTCCGATCCCGGCGATCATATACATAGGTCTGTGGTTTATCGGGCAATTTCTGAGCGGTACGTTACATCTCCTGCAGAACAGTCCGGGAACAGGCATTGCATTCTGGGCACACATCGGAGGTTTTGCCGGAGGGTGGATCATCTACAGGGCGTTTGTGAGAAAAAAGAAAAGAAAGGTTTAGCAGGAGGTATGCTCTTTTGTTACATGTTTTTATAACGGATAAAAACCGGATCCGGAAAGAGAAAGGAAGTTTTGGAATAAGAGAAATGCGGGAAAGCACGGGAATGATGTAAGTTTTGTAAAACATTTTCATTTTTAAGCTGTTAACTTTGTAATACAGAAATTCAATGATGTTTCGGCTTGTTATCCATACGGCATTGTCATTCATTCTCCTGATGACGACATCAGGATTCACACTTTCAGCACATTATTGCGGAAATGAGATGGTATCCTTATCCCTGAACAAAGAAAAGGAGCCTTGCTGCGGAATGGATGGGTGTTGTCATAATGAGACAGAGCATTACCAGTTAAAGGAAAATTTTGTTCCGTCTGTTGAAGAGTTCGATTTTACATTCCATGTATTTGTTGAACTGGAAGGATGCATTCCCTTACTTTTAGGAGCAGTGGAAAATGAAGGGTTGGGCGATAGTGGGTCTTTGGCTGACGAATCGCCTCCGCCGGGCGATTTGCATTCCGTTTTATCTTTCCTTCAGACGTATCGCTTGTAAGCAGTATTTGATGAATTTTTCAGACCGGTTGTGTATTCTCCGGAAGAAATACATGGGCCGGATTGGATCGTATTTGCTACCAATAGTATCATTCATCAAATAAGACAATATGCTTAACAAAACCATAAGATTCTTTCTTGAGAACAGGCTGGTCACAAGAAAGAATCTTATGGTTTTGTTAAGCATATTGTCTTATTTGATGAATGA
>JASFVU010000228.1:0-5453 GCA_050049665.1 Bacteroidales bacterium
CTTCACTCGGCCACTATGGTTAAAGCAGGCGTTTTTTTACTTGCACGGTTAAACCCGGTTTTAGGAGGGACCAATGAATGGACACATATAGTACCACTAATTGGTGCTATTACTATGATAGTTGGTTCTTATCTTTCTATAATCCAAACCGACATTAAAGCAGTTCTTGCATATACAACTATAAGTGCCCTGGGTGTTTTGGTATTGCTTTTGGGAATCGACACCAAAATATCGGTTAAAGCCGCCATCGTATTTTTATTTGTACATGCTTTTTATAAAGCTTCATTGTTTATGATTGCCGGATTTGTAGATAAAAAAATGGGAACACGGAATATTGATAAGTTAGGTGGCTTGGGAGGCTTATTACCGATAGGTTTTATTATTGCCTCCATTTCGTTGCTCTCTATGGCAGGTTTGCCACCCTTGCTTGGTTTTATTGGAAAAGAATTGATTTATGAAGCAAAAGTTCAATCTCCCGGTATTGCATCGCTGGTATTATTTTTAGGGGTTACTTCCAATATTTTAATGGTAACGGTTTCTTTGCTTTTGTTATCTAAAATATTTCTTGGCAAGCCAAAATCTTTTGTAAAACAGTTGGGGTCAAGCGAAGTTATATACCTCCTTGGCCCCGGTGTTTTAGCAGTTTTAAGCCTTGGATTAGGATTATTTCCCGGATTACTGACTCCCCTCATTGAACCTGCTTTAAGTATAGTAAGAGCTGAAGAAATAGACATTAAGCTGAAAATGTGGCATGGCTTTAATAAGGATTTTTTGCTGAGTGTATTTACGGTAATTATTGGCCTTTTACTTTTTTTTATTCTTCACAAGAAAAGTTCTTTACTGGTTTTATGGAGAAATTTAAACGCTAAAATCTTTACCATTCATTTTTCTGATATTTTTTTAGCCGGTTTAGAAATGTTTATAAATGTTTCAGGGAAATACACACGCATTATACAACATGGTTACCACCGGTATTATATACTAACAATAATTCTTTTTACATCAGCAATGTTGTGGTTTCAGGTTTATGTTACAAAGGGCTGGGAACTGAATACTTCTTTTAGCTTAAGGCCATTTTATATTTCTGGTTTAATTGCAATTATTCTATTATCTACTTTATTCAGTGCTTTTTCGAAATCAAGGTTATTTACAATAATTGCTATGGGAGTGGCTGGTTATGGGATATCACTTATTTATCTTTATTACAGTGCCGTTGATTTGGCAATCACTCAGATAATTGTTGAAACATTAACTGTAGTAATGTTCGTTTTAGTTCTGCAAAAACTACCCAAGTTTGCCAAACTTTCAAACAATAGGTCAAAAATCCGGGATGCCATTATTGCCCTTTCATTTGGAGGTGTAATGACAGTTCTGGCTTTGAAAGCAATTCATGTTGACCTTAATCATCCCATATCTGATTATTTCGTCGATAACAGTTACCTGAAAGCTTATGGAAAAAATGTTGTTAACGTCATTTTGGTCGATTTTCGGGCACTTGACACCTTGGGTGAGGTTACTGTATTGGCTATTGCTGCTTTAGGGGTATACACTTTAATTAACACTAAAATGGTAAAAAAATGAATTCGCTCATTTTACAAATAGCATCAAAATATGTAAAACCAATTCTATTGATTTTGGGAATAATTGCCTTATTGCGCGGGCATAATTACCCCGGCGGTGGATTTATAGGAGGTTTGCTGGCAGCCTTGTCCATTGTGTTAAGCAGTCTTGCTTTCAACAGTAAAGAAATAAAAAGCCGCATGTTGATAAAGCCAGTTCAATATATAGGAATTGGTTTGATGATTATAATAATCAGTTTTTTACCGAGCCTTTTAAAAGCAGAACCTCTGATGAAGGGAATATGGGTAACGTTAAAAGTTCCTTTAATCCATGAGATTAAATTAGGCACACCCTTTCTTTTTGATGTGGGAGTTTTTTTAACTGTTATTGGTGTTACTCTTATGTTTTTGTTTACACTTTCAATTAAGGAATAATGGATATATTACTTGCTATACTAACAGGAACCCTCTATGCGGTAGGTGTATATATGATACTTCGAAGAAGTATTTTAAAGTTTGTTATTGGTATTATTTTTATCAGCAATGCAACCAATCTATTAATTTTTCTCTCGGCAGGAATTGCAGCCGGAAGCCCTGTTTTTGTTGACGAAAAAACAAAAAGTGATTTAATTATTACCGACCCTTTGCCACAGGCATTGGTATTAACAGCTATTGTTATAGGATTTGGCCTGGTGGTATTTACACTTGGCTTAAAATATAAATTCTTTAGTGTTACCGGAACCGATGACTTGGATCAACTAAGAAAAACAGATGAATAACCATGGCAGAAGTTGTACTTCCCATATTACTCCCTTTGATATGCATTGTTGCCCTGCTATTTATCAGGTCAGTTGATTATGCGTGGAAATTTAGCATAGCCGGTTCTTTTTTGTTACTGCTTACATCCATAAATTTATTCCACAAGGTAAGCCAACTTAAAATTATTACACTGCAAATGGGAGGCTGGGAAGCTCCTTTTGGCATAGTGCTGGTAATCGATTATTTGAGCGCGATTATGTTGGTTGTATCATCATTCATTGTGTTTGTCATTTCAATTTATTCAAATCAATTTGTAAAATCAAATCCCCGGTATTCAAGATTCTATTTTTTCTTCTTTTCATTAACAATGGGTGTTAACGGAGCCTTTATAACAGGAGATGTTTTTAATCTTTATGTCTGGTTCGAAGTATTGCTCCTTTCGTCATTTGTGCTTATTACGATGGGGGCAAAAAAAGAACAATTAGAGGGTGGCATAAAGTATATGGCTTTAAACCTTTTAGGTTCGCTGTTTTTTTTGGCAGGTTTAGGTTTATTGTATGGTAAAACCGGAACTCTGAATATGGCACATTTAGCACATATTTTAAACAATGATGAGCAATCTATTTTAATGAATACATCGGCTATGTTGTTTTTTATTGCTTTTGGAATAAAAGCTGCTGTTTTCCCTTTATTTTTTTGGCTTCCTTCGTCATACCATACCCCCAACATAACTGTTACATCGTTGTTTGCCGGCATATTAACAAAAGTAGGCGTTTATGCCTTAATTCGTTTCTTTACTTTGTTTTTTATTCAGGATGCAGTATTCTGGCATAATTTACTTTTAATTATTGCCGGGTTTACTATGGTTATCGGAGGCATGGCTGCATCAACACATTACGAAACAAGGCGTATTCTGTCGTACCATATTATTAGCCAGATTGGTTATATGGTTATGGGCCTAGGTATCTTTACCCCTTTGGCGCTTGCCGGGGCAGTTTTTTTTACTGTTCACAATATGATTGCCAAAACAAATACCTTTTTAGTTGCCGGATTAATAAGTAAAATAAAAGGCACTTTTTATTTAAAAGATATTGGGGGCTTATTTAAGGAAAGCCCCTATCTCGCGGTTTTGTTTATTATCCCGGCTTTTGCTCTTGCCGGAATCCCTCCGTTGTCGGGATTTTTTGCAAAATTTGTATTAATAAAGGCGGGGATTGACGATGGACATTACATAATAACTGCTGTAGCTGTATTTACCGGAATGCTTACATTGTACTCAATGGTAAAAATCTGGAATGAAGCTTTTTTAAAGAAACAACCGGAGGATTCAATTAACACTATGAATCATAATAACCTAAAATTCATTGATACCCTGCCCTCATTGTTACTGGGGATAGCAAGCATTGCCATGGGAATATTTGCTGCAAAGGTTTTTAACATAATGCTGGAAGCTAGTGATCAGCTAATTGATCCGGAATATTATATCGAAAGAGTTTTAAAAATAGTGAAATGAAAATATTAAGCAGGATTTATTATATGGTTTCGTTTGCGATTTATTACCTGTTTAAGGTAGTTCAATCTAATATATATATCGCGTATGACATTCTTACACCACGAATGCATACAAACCCCGGTTTTATTTGGGTGCCTTTAAAACTACAATCGGATTTCGGGATTTTAATTTTTAGTAATTTATTATCAATGACACCCGGGACATTAACTGTTGATTTATCGGGCGATAAGAAGAAATTACTTGTACATTTCTTATACAACAACGAAAAGGATGAGATATCATTCGAAATCAATAAGATTCAGGATAAAATCCTGAAGTTAACCAGTTAATATATGACAGAAGAAATATTAAAAATATCAGCATTAATAAGTTTTGCATGTTTACTAATTGCACTTTTATTAGCCTTTATAAGGTTTGTAAAAGGGCCAACTATAAACGATCGGATTGCTGCCATGGATTTAATTGCATCTATTGTAATTGGTTTTATCCTCATTTATAGTGTATTCGTTCAAAATGCGGTTTATATTGATATTGCTATTGTAATAGCTCTAATTTCATTCGTTGGTACCGTTGCAATTTCAACTTATTTAAAACAAAAAAGATAGATAGAATGGCGTATATATTAATTTCCGTTTTTATGATTCTTGGTGCACTTTTTATATTGATATCAGCGATCGGGGTCGTAAGGTTTAATGACTTTTACAGCAGAATTCATGCAAGTACAAAGGCGACATCATTTGGTGTTTTGCTGGTGTTAGTAAGTGTTGCATTGTTTTTTAAAAGCTGGAATGTAACGATAAAAACCATTATGGTTATAGTGTTTGTATACTTAACAGCTCCGTTGGCAGCTCATTCAATAGCTAAGTCGTTTAATGATAAATCAAATAAAACAAAAATCTAGCTGAGGTCTTTATCTGTCTCATCTTTTGATTCTTTACCTCGCAATCGGATTTTTATATTTGACTTTTTTATTAGAAAGAAAGTTACTCCTAACCCTACAATCATTGCTGCTAAACTAAGCAGTTCCTCATAGTTATATTTTTTAAAATCCCAAACAATTACTTTTCTTGCAATGGCTATTATAGCCACCAGGATAATAAATTCTACATGAACAATATCATCTTTGAGGTATGCTTTAACCGTTTCCAGTAACTCAAGCCCAATAAGCAACACGAGTAATAAGCTGAATAAATCCATTAATCCACTGGCATCCACAATAAATTTAGGTGAGGTAAATACATCCTGTATTATCTCATAAACAATATCAATAAAAGCAAGGATAAGAACAACAGAAATCACAGCTATTATTCCATAAATTAGTGCACGCTCGATGTATTTCAATAGTTTATTCAATGTATTATACTTTTATCGTTACATCCTGTATATTGTCAAATAAATCCTGTGTCATTTGCATCACAGGTATCGAAAATACAATAGTTGTCCCTGTTGTTTGAACCCGTTTAACTTCATCTTCAATCTGTTTGTAGAGCAGCGATTTTGTTTTGGCTAACACGATTGTTCTTTCCAGCTTTACAATTTTATTGTTTTCCCATCTCATTGAAGCTACATCCTGAATAATATTGACACTAAACACAAGCCTTTTTTCAAGTAAATCAACAGCT
>JASFVU010000229.1:0-5438 GCA_050049665.1 Bacteroidales bacterium
GCTGAACCTTTCCAAATGATACAGGCTGTGCATAATCGTATTTCAGTTCCCCGCCAATGGTTCCCTGTAAACCTTTTTTCACTGTCAGTTCATACTTGCTGTCGATACTGAAATCTTCGCTCTGTATAGTAAAATACCCGGGATAGGTTTCAACCTTATATTTCAGAGAGGGCTCAATGCTGATATATTTTTTTATGTTTTCACTCACTACTTTTTGGGTAGTATAAATTGTGATAGTCCCTTCATTTCCATCATGGTTGGCCTGCAAGTCGGTAATTTCCAGTTTGAATGGTGACGGAAGCTCCAGTTCTTCTTCAAATGATTCCTTTGCCTTTTCCCCTCCGTTATAAGGTGCAAGCCCGTCAGCAACTGTAATTTTCACCTCATAATCCTTATCCTCTCTTTCTATATTACTCACCAGCAGACTTACATCATAATCAATTTCTTCCGACAGCAGGTCAAACTGAGCTTCTTCACCATTTACAAAAACTTTGGCAAGGCCACCCACTTCTGAGGGCAGCATCTGATAGTTAAATTCAAAATCGATCTTTATGCCCTGTTTACCATCTTCTTCTTCGGAATAATGCCAGTATGCCCTTGTCGTTAAAAGATCAAGGTATATGGTATGAAAACTAAACTGTTTCTCTCCTTTAAACCTCATTTTTTTAGTGTGACGAAAAACCTTATCCGTGAACCTACCGGTATAATTTGTCGCCGGTAAAAACTCTTTGGCAGGTGTAAACACCAATACATTTTTTGTCTGCCAATGAAATTTCCCCTCCACTTCGGGTTCGAAATGTATGTATTCGGTTTCGGCCCATACGCCAACTATGCTGTCGGGCATCATATCTTTACTGAACGTAAAACTGAGAATGGCTTTGACCGGTATCTCGTCTTCAAAATTTTTTTCTATCAGTTTGATTTTCTTTTCACCTGAACAGGAAAAGAGCAACGTGGTAACGAGCATGAGTAAAGAGAATCTCTGTTTCATGTCAATTGAATTTGGTTATATGTACTAAATCTAAGAAAAATGTCTGAATTACAGTTTGCAACTATAAATTTTGTTACAGGAAGTTTTCATTATTAAGAACAAGTCAGGCACAAGAGCCCTCAGAGTCAAAAATTGAAAAGATGAGCTCAATGAAGTTAATTTTTGTTTGCAAATACTCAAAAAATACTGATTGATTGCCAATGCTTGGATTAGCATTGTTGGCTCGATTAAAAACTGGTGATAAAATTGTATTTTGCAGAAAAAAGGTTGGATTATGAGTTATATGGTCTGAGTGAGGATGAAATTAAAATTGTGGAGGGTAAACATTTATAGAAAAAACTACATTTATGACTAATTCAAAGCCAAGATATGATGTAAAAAAAGGTTTGGAAAAATATATGCCATCCTTAATGAAATTCATGGAAGGACATGATATTCCTTGGATTAAAATAAGTAGAAGTTTAGAATCTCATATTGACAAGATACGTGATAAGGTTAATAGTTGTAATAATAAAGGGCCAACAGAGGATACTACTTTTTATTCATTTATTGTAGGTATGGCGGTTGGTAAAAAGGAAACTGCAGCAATGTTTGATTTCTTTAATTCAACATTCGAATCTTTACAACAAAGATTAAATAATGACGAGTCTCGCCACATTCATCGCATGATTAAAAAAGTCTTAACCAACTTTGACTACAAGTACTTAAATTTTATAGGAGAGATTGCAACAATTAATGCTTATAAATCAACAGGTAAATATTCATTGATTAATATTGAGGAAAAAGCCTATCAACAAAACAATGTTAGTATAGACCTATTTTTACAGAGAAAAAAAGACGAAAGAAAATTTCTAGTTGAAGTGGTTAATATTCACCTTAAAGACAAGCAAATTAAACATAAAAAAGAACTCGAGTATCATATTAATTCAAAAATTAAGGATAAGATAGATGAAAAAGTTTTTGATAACCCTAAGTACGAAGTTTACATTCAACCTGTAATATGGGTTAAGGATTTAGAACAACTCAAATTACTATACAAAATATTTAAAAGGGAGAAACGTGTTATTAATAACGTTTATATACCGTTAACTTATTTAACCCTTCTTTTACCTGATAACACTTTTGAACATCGTTTTGAATATGCAAATACAATTCTTAAGGGTGAAAAAAAAGTTGGTTTACAAAACTGTTTCAAAAAAAGAAATCATGAGCAACTCCAAAATACTACTATACCAAACTGAAGACGGACAAACTAAAATTGATGTCCGTTTAGAGGAAGAAACCGTTTGGCTTTCACAGGCGCAAATGGTTGAGCTTTTTCAGACAACAAAACAAAATATCAGTTTACACATTAAAAATATTTATGAAGAAGGAGAGCTAAATGAAAATTCAACTGTCAAGGAATATTTGACAGTTAAAACCGAGGGCAAACGTAAGGTTCAGCGTAATTTAAAATTCTACAACCTGGATGTAATTATTTCGGTTGGCTACAGGGTAAAATCACATCGCGGTACTCAATTTCGTATTTGGGCTACCCAACAGTTAAAAGAGTTTCTCATAAAAGGATTCGTTTTAAATGATGAAAAATTAAAGGAAACTGGACATACTAGTAAATATTTCGATGAACTGTTAGAAAGAATTAGGGATATTCGCAGTTCTGAAAAAATCTTTTATGCAAAAATTCGGGATATTTACGCCACTGCTATAGATTATGATCCGAATACAAAAGAAAGCCAACTATTTTTTAAAACAGTACAAAATAAAATGCACTGGGCTATTCATGGTCATACTGCATCTGAGATTGTATATCAAAGAGCAAATGCCGATAAACAAAATATGGGCTTGACAACATGGAAAAATACCCCAAAGGGTAAAATTCGAAAAACTGATGTTTTTATAGCAAAAAACTATTTGGACGAAGAAGAATTAAAAGACTTAAACTTGATTGTTGACCAATATCTTTCGTTCGCAGAATTACAAGCCAGAAACCGCAAACCAATGTATATGAGCGATTGGATTAAAAAACTACATGATTTTCTAACTCTCAATGATAAGGAGGTTTTGGAACATGCAGGGAAAATATCAGCAAAAATGGCTAAAGAATCGGCAGAGACAGAATATGAAAAGTATAGGCAAAAAATGATTGGCATTGAAGATGCAAGGGAAATAAAAGAACTAGAAGAAGAAGTAAAGAAATTGAAGCAAAGGAAAAAAAAATAAACATGTGATTCAAACCTACACCATTCCATTGCTTTCAGGATAACATCCTGACTAATAACAGCTAAACAATCGCATGAAATATAGTATAGGCAAATACGGAAAATGGCTTCAATATGCAGTGAGCTTTGTAGTTGCCTATTATATGCTGATTTTACTTTTGTCTGCGATCTTTCCCCCGCATATCAATACCGAATACAGTAAGATTATTCTTTCACGTGATACTACTCTTTTGCATGCTTTTCTCACCACCGACGATAAGTGGCGTATGTACACCCGGCTCGATGAGATTACTCCCGAATTGAAATCAGCCATCGTATTTAAAGAAGATAAGTATTTTTATTACCATCCCGGAATAAATCCTGTATCGATTGTTCGTGCTGCCTTAAACAATCTGAAAAGCAGAAAGAGAACATCCGGGGCTTCCACAATAACTATGCAGGTAGCACGACTGCTGGAGCCTAAAGAAAGGACATACAAGAACAAACTCAAAGAAATTTTCAGGGCCACCCAACTTGAAATAAGTTTTACAAAAGATGAAATATTGCAAATGTATTTGAACCTGGTACCGTTTGGGAGCAATATTGAGGGTGTAAAATCCGCTTCGGTTATTTATTTTGGCAAAATGCCAAATCACCTGAGTATTGGTGAGATCGCTGCGTTATCTATCATCCCTAACCGACCGGTATCACTTCAGCTTGGGGATAATAATGAATACATTTACCGGGAGAGAAACAAATGGCTGAACCGGTATAAAAAAGCCGGATTGTTCGATGACAAATACATTGAAGATGCCAGGAGAGAACCTTTGATGGCATCAAGAAGAGAAATAGTACGGATGGCTCCTCATCTTTCTTACCGCCTTAAATCAGAACTACCGGGATCGAGTATTATCTATTCTTCTATCGAACCGGAAATTCAGTTAAAAGCTGAAAAGATCGTAAAGAATTATGTCCAACGTTTTTACTTTCAAAATATTAAAAATGCTACGGCCATAATTATTGACAATACAACGCGTGAAGTGCTGGCTTATGTGGGTTCTGCCGATTTTGAAAACAATGAGGATGGTGGACAGGTTGATGGCATCAGGGCAGTCCGTTCTCCGGGCAGCACACTCAAACCCCTGTTGTATGCCGTAGCTTTCGACAAGGGTATTGTTACACCCAAAACCGTCATAACCGATGTGCCGGTAAATTTTTCCGGTTACGAACCCGAAAACTATGATGAACAATTTCATGGCAACATCACCATTGAAAATGCATTGGCTAGTTCGCTGAATGTTCCGGCAGTAAAAATCCTTGCTGAAATTTCTCCCCCGACCGTGATCGGAAAGCTTATCGAAGCCAATTTTCACACTATTAAACAACAAAAGGATGATTTGGGACTGTCACTAATTCTGGGAGGTTGCGGAGTTGAGCTTGAAGAGCTTTCCGCTCTTTACAGTGCTTTAGCCAACCAGGGCATTTACAAAAATCTGAAATACAGGAATGATCAGATAAATGATAAAGGTAAAACCATTGTATCGAAAGAAGCGGCTTTTATGATCACAGAAATACTGACACAACTGAAGCGACCCGACTATCCTGTAGATTGGGACAACACCATGAATACTCCAAAAATAGCCTGGAAAACCGGAACTTCATACGGAAGAAGAGATGCCTGGAGCATAGGATACAATAAAAACTATACCGTAGGAGTCTGGATGGGCAATTTTTCAGGCGAAGGTGTTCCTGAACTCAATGGAGCAGATAAAGCAACCCCCCTGTTATTTCAACTTTTTAATGCTATTGACAACAATTCACCCAAAGATTGGTTTGTTATCCCCGATGAATTGGGAATGAGGTATGTATGTTCACAAAGTGGCCTGGTTCCGGGTGAATTTTGCCACGATCTGATCATAGACTATTACTTACCTGGTATATCGTCAAATCAAAAATGCAGTCATTTAAAAAAGGTATATATCAACCCCGACAGTACAATGTCTTATTGCACTTCGTGCCCGCCTGAAACAGGGTATAAAACGGCTCTCTATCCTAATCTGGCACCCGAAATCATCACCTATTTCGAAGAAAACAATATACATTTTAAAAGAGTCCCCCCACACAATCCTGAATGTGAAAGACTTTTGACAGGATCAAAACCGGAAATTACTTCGCCCATACACGATAATGAATATTATGTCAATGTCGCGGACAGCATGCAGGTCATGCTTAGCTGTCACACAGCATAC
>JASFVU010000230.1:0-5437 GCA_050049665.1 Bacteroidales bacterium
CCTGAGGGGACTTAAAAGAAAGAATATGAAATAAGCTCAGGCCTATCAATAACAATATGGCTGCTGCAACCGGGTATTTAAGATACTTCATTTTACCACCTCTCTTTAC
Organism: Bacteroidales bacterium; assembly: GCA_050049665.1. Taxonomy (GTDB): domain Bacteria; phylum Bacteroidota; class Bacteroidia; order Bacteroidales; family UBA10428; genus UBA10428. Next base: position 110 of record JASFVU010000230.1, read on the forward strand.
AATTACGCCCGTATCTTTCTTAGCGGACAATGTAGTAATAATCTTACGGAAATCAAAGGTTTCATCGTCCATTATTGCTTCATTGATATCCCGGTGTAATTCAACTTCCGATGAAAGTTCTTCATCTTTTACCAGCTGTTCTTTTAATTTTTCTCTCTCTTCCCCATGAAGACTACCATCGAGGTAGGTCTCTATCATCTTTATTTTTTTCATTTCGCAACTCTTTGTATTTGCTACTTTTTCTAATATTCATTACCAGTGTTTTCTTACATCTGAAACGCCTGTTTTTTGTATGCTGATCCGAACTGTATCCCATTGCTTTGGTAATTTCTCTGATAGGGATATTATTCAGGAACATTCGCAATACTTTTTTACAATCGTTACTTAATTCTTCAAATTTTTCTCTGAAAAGTTTTAATTTCTCATTACGGTCGATCAGATCAAGTAATTCTAATTCTTTTGCGGTTAAATCAAGAAATTCATCTAAAATAACCCCGTGTTGCTTTCTGATATGTAACTCTTTCAGCCACATTAATTTAGCTATGGAGTACAAATAAGTACTTAAAGAACTCGTGAGTCTGAAATCTTTTTCTTTTGCTTTCCTGTAAAGAACAACAAGACTTTCCTGGAAAATGTCTCTTGCATCATCGTCATTTCCGTTATTAGAAATAACCAGATGCCTTATGAGCTTTAAATTTTCCTTGTATAAATACTCAATGATCCTGCTATCGCCTTTAGCGATACCTTTTAATAATTCCTCATCGGAGTATTTATGTTCCTGATTCAAATGATTTATTCTTTAAACGATAAAATAGTAACCCTTAAAACTATAATTTTATTCAGTGAAACTCAAATTTCAGAAACGGAGTGCACTGAAATTTGTTAGTTGAACTAATCCCGATAGCGAAGCGTATCGGCATTATGTGGTTTAATACCCCGATGCTCTGCATCAAAATTTTGGGTTCAGGGTTTTACCCTGAGGATTCATACCATTGATTAAGAGTTATTCAAATATCGATTCAATAAGGGTGCTGCATGTACAAATGAGGTTCCTGTCTCCGAATGCATCATCGATCCTGGATACAGGAGGCCAGTATTTTTTTGCCTGTAACCATTTCTTAGGAAATGCGGCTTTCTCCCGGCTGTAAGTATGTTCCCAATGATCGCTGCAGATTTCTTGCATGCAATGAGGTGAGTTTACCAGTACATTATCGGTGGCATTGTTCTCAGAAATTTCCTCTATTTCTTCATAGATGGATAGCAAGACTTCAATAAACCGGTCAAGTTCGGCTTTTGACTCGCTTTCGGTAGGTTCGATCATCAGTGTTCCATGAACAGGAAATGACAGTGTTGGGGCATGAAATCCGTAATCCATTAATCGCTTGGCAATATCGGCTTCGGTTATGTTTGCCATTTTTCTGAATTTCCGGCAATCGAGGATCAGTTCATGAGCAACAAAACCATGGTGCCCGGTATACAGGACCCCGAACTTGTCTTTTAAGCCGGAAGACAGGTAATTTGCATTGAGAATAGCTATTTTGCTGCAATCGGTCAGGCCTTCCGGACCCAGCAGATTGCAATAGGCATGCGATATCGTGAGAATGCTGGCACTACCCCATGGAGCGGCAGATACGCTTTTTATTCCTTTTGTACCTCCGGTTTCAACCACAGGATGGGTTGGCAGGAATTCCACGAGATGTTCAGCGACACATATCGGGCCGGCACCAGGTCCGCCACCTCCGTGAGGAATAGCAAATGTTTTGTGAAGGTTTAAGTGACAAACGTCAGCGCCGATCAGGGCCGGATTCGTCAATCCGACCTGGGCATTCATATTGGCGCCATCCATATATACCTGACCTCCGAAGGAATGTATAATGGCTGTCATTTCTTTTATTTCCTTTTCAAACACACCATGAGTCGAAGGATATGTCACCATAAAGGCAGCCAGGTTTTCGGCATTGGATTCCGCTTTGAGTTTCAGATCATCAAGAGCAATGTTCCCGTTGTTATCGCAATTAACGATCACAACTTTCATGCCTGCCATGATCGCGCTTGCCGGATTGGTACCGTGGGCAGAAGATGGGATCAGCACGACATTTCTGTGTGCGTTACCATTGTTTTTATGAAATTCCCGGATGATCATCAGACCTGTATATTCACCTGCTGCTCCCGAATTGGGCTGAAAAGATACAGCGTCAAATCCTGTTATTTCCTTAAGCATCTTTCCAAGTTCATAAAATAGCTGCTGATATCCTTCGGTCTGGTCAACCGGCACAAAGGGATGGATCTCTCCGAATTCCGGCCAGCTAAGGGGAAGAAGTTCAATAGCAGCGTTTAATTTCATTGTACACGAACCTAATGAGATCATGGAATCTGTCAGTGACAGGTCTTTTCGTTCCAGGCTTTTTATGTATCTCATCATTTCCGTCTCGGAATGATACCTTGAAAACACCTCTGACTGAAGAAATAAACTGTTTCGTTTGAAATCCCGGTCAAAGTAATATTCTTTCTCCGGCTGGTCTGTTTTAGTGATACGTTTTCCGGCAGCCGATGCAAATGACTCAATGATATTGTTCAGGTCGTCTTTACCCGTAGTTTCATCCAGGCTTATACCAATTGCATCATCATCAAAGTACCGAAAATTGATATTCCGTTCCATGGCGATGATCCTGATATCATGTTGTGTAATGTTTTCCGGAAGCTGTACTCTGAGGGTGTCAAAATAGTTCCTGTTCGATTGTGTATATCCTAAAGCGGTTAATTTTCTTTCCAGCTCACCTGCATATTTGTGACAGTGCAAAGCAATTTGTTTTAACCCCTCCGGGCCATGATAAACTGCATACATGCCTGCCATAATTGCCAGAAGTGCCTGTGCCGTACATATATTTGAGGTTGCCTTTTCTCTTTTAATGTGTTGTTCCCGTGTTTGAAGCGCCATTCGCAGAGCAATCCTGTTATGGCGGTCTTTGGACACACCGATAATCCGTCCCGGAATATATCTTTTATAGTATTCCCTGGTTGCGAAATAAGCCGCATGAGGGCCTCCGAATCCCATGGGTATGCCAAACCGCTGGGCAGAACCAACAACGACATCAGCTCCCCATTCTCCCGGAGGGGATAAGATTGCAAGACTCAAAAGATCAGCGACAACAGAGACTCCGCACTCATGTTTTTTTGCTTTCCCGACGATTTCCGAATAGTTATTGATCTCTCCCTTTCCCGAAGGATATTGAAGCAATATTCCGAAATAATCGTTGTTCAGTCCGGCTTCCCGGTATGAAGCTGTGATGAGTTCAATACCATAAGGTTCGGCACGTGTCTTTAAAACATCCAGTGTTTGAGGAAAAATATCCGAATCAACAAAAAACTTCACACTGTTGGTTTTATTTTTCGGGCGGGCATGAAAGAGCATGGTCATTGCTTCAGCAGCAGCTGTGGATTCATCCAGCAATGAAGCATTTGCAATTTCCATTGCAGTCAGGTCGGTGATTACTGTCTGAAAGTTTAGCAAAGCTTCAAGCCTTCCCTGGGAAATCTCTGCCTGATAAGGAGTATATGATGTATACCAGCCTGGATTTTCAAGTATATTCCTCTGAATAACGGCCGGGAAAATGGTATTATAAAATCCTGTTCCGATATAAGATTTGTATACTTTATTTTTTGAGGCGATTCGCCTGATCTTTTTAAAGTATTCGTATTCAGACATGCTTTCAGGAAGATTTAGCGGCTTTTGTAAACGGATGGCCGAAGGCACGGTTTTTTCAATCAGTTCGTCAAGTGTTTTAACGTTTACAACAGAAAGCATTTCCCGGATATCATCTTCCCGGGGGCCAATGTGACGATTTACAAATTTACCGGCTGACATAGTTCAATGTTTTTCCTGGGGATTTAAAAATGCCAATTGTGATCATCATAAAAAAGGATTTGTATCATGTTCGGTTCCGATTGTTGAAACGGGCCCGTGGCCCGGATAAATTACTGTTTCTTTGGGCAGGTGTAACAGTTTTGATCTGATGCCTTCTATCAGGAGGTTGTAGTCTCCGCCGGGAAGATCCGTTCTGCCAATGCTTCCCTGAAATAATACATCACCTGTTATGGCCAGTTTACTTTCTCCGGAATAGAAAACAAGGCTCCCGGGAGAGTGTCCCGGCACATGAAAGATATCCAGTCCGGAGTCACCGAAACGAACCCTATCCTGTTCGGAAATGATCTTATCCGGGTAAGGAGGTTTTTCAATGGACATTCCGAAAAATTCGGCAAAAGACTGTGCTCCTTCAATCAATATTTTTTCAGATTCATGAGCATAAAAAGGAATCTGATACAATTGTTTCAGACGGTCACATCCCAGAATATGATCAACGTGGCAATGTGTATTGTATATGGCCGACGGGTGAAGATCATTGGAATCAATGTAATTGCTCAGTTCCTTTTCTTCTGCATCGCTACTGATTCCGGGATCAATAATAATGCATTCTTTGGTCTCGTCGGAAAGCAGGTATGTATTTTCCTGAAACGGATTAAAAACAAAACTTTTTATTGACAGCATACGAAAACTTCAAAATGTTAAACTTTTCCTTTCAGCATAGGAACAAATATAAATGAACCATGTTCTGATGTGTTATACTCACTTTCTGATTTTTTTTCAATCAGCGTCATAGTCTGCCCGTCTTTTTTTCCGAGAGGCAGGACCATTTTTCCATTCATTTTCAATTGTTCAACGAGTTTTTCCGGGATATTGCCTGAAGCGGCTGTTACTATGATCTTATCAAAGGGGGCATAGGTTGGTAAACCCTCGTTACCATCACCATAGAAGAAGTGAGGACGGTAGCCCAATTTGGGAAGCAGCTCCTGGGCATTTATCTTCAACACTTTGAACCGTTCAATAGTATATACCTTAGCGCCCATGGCAAGAAGGACAGCGGCCTGATATCCTGATCCGGTACCGATCTCAAGTACCTTTTCTCCTTTGTGAATATCCAGCAACTGGGTTTGAAATGCAACGGTAAAGGGTTGTGAAATTGTCTGATTTGCGGCTATCGGGAAAGCCTGGTCTTTGTATGCAAAGTGCACAAAGCCGCTGTCCATGAACAAATGACGCGGAACCCGGTTAATTGCATCCAGAACTTTCTGATCATGAATGCCTTTTTTTTTCAGGCTATCGGCCAGTTTTTTACGCAAGCCTTTATGCAAATAACTATCCTCCATCAGGGTAAAATAAATTGTGGAAAATTCTGCAAATTAAGAGAATCTTGATTATTATTTTACGGATAAAACAATAAAAAACACGATTCATCAAATATTGAGGCAAGAGTAGCACATTATTTTTAT
>JASFVU010000231.1:0-5409 GCA_050049665.1 Bacteroidales bacterium
TTAACTTTCTGAATTAAGCCATTGAGAGGCTGAGATTTAGCTTTTCATGATTTTCCCGACTTAACAAATTGCCTTCAGAAAAACAACAATCAGAGCATTTTTTTAAACTAAAAAATATCAACATAAAAATGTGCATTTTGCATTTCTGCAATTTAAAAAATGATATCAAAAAAATCACGTTCACACCGAAAGTGAACATCTGAAATAACCCGTCCGGGGAATCGCTATTTAAAGTTACAAAAAGTTCATTCGATTCCGTGCCCGATTCAATATTAGTTGCCGAATTTTGCTCAAAAAACACAAAATATCTATCTTCGCCTACCTCAATTTCGATGAGTCCGGAGTTTGGAGTTTTGTATTTATAGATTTTTAATCATACGATAACTTTAAACTCATAATTAACAAACTTATATTGGCCGGATGGCAGGGCCGATCGCTAAAAAATGCTCCGGTGGAACATTTTAGTGAGGAGCCGGCATGAGGGAGGGCCAATTCCGCCATCCACAGATAAGTTGATAATTGAAAAGAAAAAGCTCCTGAAAAAATTCAGGTCTATCTCATGCCCGGATGGCGGAATTGGTAGACGCGCTGGTCTCAAAAACCAGTGGCCGCAAGGCTGTGCCGGTTCGATCCCGGCTCCGGGTACCTAAAACAGAGTGAGAGTGGGAGCGAGAGCGAGTCACTCGAACTCTGTTTTCTGTTTGCTCACTCTCACACTCACTCTGAATCTGTCCGCAGTTGTTCCTCAGTAAGAGCCTGCGATGCCGGCCGACAGGCACTCACGCTGAAATTATCCGGATTTAAATTACAGAAAAGGCCAAAAACAAGGTCGAGTATTCTATTCTGTTTTTTTCCTGAGGCTTCCTTTCATTGTGCAATTGAAAAAATTCGTTGATATGGCTTATCTTTACCAGAAAATAGGACAATTACCATTACAGACCTTTAGGATGTTTCGTGGACATTAAAAATTCGAACAAACCATATGGCGCCAGACAGGAACAATTTGACCGCAGATACCTTGAAATGGCACGTATCTGGGCAAAAAATTCATATTGCAAACGCCGCCAGGTAGGTGCACTTATTGTACAGGGCAGGATGATCATTTCCGATGGTTACAACGGTACACCTGAAGGATTTGAAAATGTATGCGAAGATGAAAACAATAACACCAAGCCTTATGTTTTACATGCAGAAGCGAATGCGATCACCAAGGTTGCCAAAAGCAATAACTCAAGCGAAGGGGCAACGCTGTACATTACTGCTTCTCCCTGTATGGAATGTGCAAAACTGATCATTCAGTCAGGGATAAGGCGGGTGGTATTTTGTGATAATTATCGTAATGATGATGGCATTAAACTGCTGGAACGGGCAGGAATAGAAATAAAGTACCTTGAAATTTAGGGTCAATGAACAAAAAATATTCAATATGGGTCATTCTGTCGCCGCTGGTATTTGCGTTGGCCATTGTCGCCGGAATAGTTATCGGCAGGTTTTATAAATCTTCCCAAAGCAATGATTTACTGCATATTTATCCGGCTACTGAAAAACTCAGTAAAGTACTTAACTATATACAGAATGAGTACGTGGATCCTGTGGACAAAACAGAACTGGAAGAAAAAACCATCCCTTTGATTTTATCGGAACTGGATCCTCATTCACAGTATGTTCCAGCCAAAGATCTGTCCGAGGTAAATGAACCACTTGAAGGAAATTTCAGTGGTATTGGTATTCAGTTCAATATGTTGAATGATACGCTGGTGGTCTTAAAGACCATTGCAAACGGACCGTCTGAAAAAGTCGGGATTATAGCGGGCGACAGAATTCTGATAGTCGACGGAGATACCTTAGCCGGGAAAAAGATCCCCAGTGATTCTTTAGTCAGCAGACTGAAAGGCCCGAGAGGAACCGAGATCGAAGTTGGTATTCAGAGGAAAAAAGTCAGGAACCTTATTTATTTTACCATTAAACGTGATAATATCCCTCTAAACAGTATGGATATCGCATATATGGTAAAACCGGATATCGGTTTTATCAGATTGAATAAATTTTCCCGGACAACGTTTGAGGAATTTTCCGAAGGTATTATCAAACTGCTTGGACAGGGAATGACAAAGCTGATCCTTGATCTGAGAGGAAATGGCGGTGGATACCTGGATGCTGCAGTACACATAGCCGACCAATTCCTTGAAGAAGGAAAACTGATCGTTTATACGGAAGGCCATGCCAGAGCGAGACAAGAATACAGGGCATCCAAGGGAGGGCTGTGTAAAGGTCTGGAAGTTGTAATACTCATTGATGAAGGCAGTGCTTCTGCCAGTGAGATCCTTGCCGGTGCGATACAGGATAACGATCGTGGAATTGTCATTGGAAGGCGTTCTTTCGGAAAAGGACTGGTACAGGAGCAGAAGATCTTTCCGGACGGCTCAGCCATCCGGCTGACGATTGCCCGTTATTACACCCCAACCGGCCGCAGTATTCAAAAACCTTACGAAAACGGGAACAATGAAGATTATTACATGGATCTTTCCAACAGGTTCCTGCACGGAGAATTCCGTGAAAAGGACAGCATCAGATTTACCGATTCATTGAAGTTCATCACGCCCGGAGGTAAAATAGTCTATGGCGGCGGCGGTATTATGCCTGATATTTTTGTACCAATTGATACATCAGGAGTTACAGATTACCTGGTGGATGTAAGAAACCTGGGGCTGATCTATCGTTTTGCACTTGAATATACCGATGATCACAGAAAGGATCTTGAACATTTTCAAAACAATACTGAAATTTCAAATTACCTGGACAACGATAATGCATTCAGAAAATTCGTTTCCTTTGCTTCCAAAAACGAAATTGCCCCTGACTACGATGAAATTGAAACATCGGAAAATATCCTGAAAACCCAGATATATGCTTATATCATAAGGAATATTCTGGATAACAGAGGTTTCTATCCGGCCATTGAAAGCATTGACAATACCCTGCAAAAGGCTGTTGATGTATTGGGGTCTGAAAACGTTTATGCAGCTGAATAAAGAGATTTATTTCAATTCGTTCCATTGTTAACCTGCCTGGGCACAGATAAAACCGTGAATCTATAATTGGCGCAGGTTAAATAATCAATACGAAAATAAATTGCGTAAGAGGCGAAATTCCATTATTTTTGCGCACCTAACATAATTTCTCAATTAACAGACTATGTCACAGGAAGATATATTTAAAAAAATCATAGCACATTGTAAGGAATACGGCTTCATTTTTCAGTCAAGTGAAATATATGACGGGTTGAGTGCCGTTTATGATTACGGGCAGAATGGTACGGAATTAAAAAATAACATCAAACAGTACTGGTGGGACGCAATGACAAAGCTCAATGAAAACATTGTTGGGATAGATGCCGCCATCTTTATGCACCCAAAAACCTGGGAAGCTTCCGGCCATGTCAGTGCATTCAACGATCCTTTGATTGATAACAAAGATTCCAAAAAACGTTACAGGGCAGATGTATTGATTGAAGAATATATTGAAAAATTAGAAGGGAAAATTCAAAAAGAAACAGATAAAGCCTCTAAGCGTTTTGGTGATGCTTTTGATGAGGAACAATTCCGTTCTACCAACCAGAGGGTACTTGACAATCAGACAAAAATAGATCAAACCAAAGCCAGGTATATAAAGGCCCTTGAAGAAAATGACCTGTCCGGGCTAAAAAAAATAATTGAAGAGGCCGGAATCGTCTGTCCGGTTTCGGGTTCAAAAAACTGGACAGAAGTACGTCAGTTCAATTTAATGTTCAGCACCCAGCTGGGATCCGTCAGTGAAGAGGCCAACACCATCTACCTGAGACCTGAAACCGCTCAGGGAATTTTTGTCAATTATCTGAATGTGCAGAAAACCGGCCGGATGAAAATTCCTTTTGGAATTGCACAAACAGGCAAGGCTTTCAGAAATGAAATTGTTGCCCGGCAATTTATTTTCCGGATGCGTGAATTTGAACAAATGGAGATGCAGTTTTTCATAAAACCGGGCACCGAAATGGAATGGTATAACTACTGGAAAGAAAGAAGGATGAGATGGCATAAAGCCTTGAATATGGGAGAAGAAAAATACAGGTTCCATGACCATGATAAGCTCGCACACTATGCAAATGCAGCAGCTGACATTGAATTCCGGTTCCCAATGGGCTTCAGGGAAGTGGAAGGAATTCACTCCAGAACAGATTTCGATCTTGGAAATCATGAAAAATTCTCGGGGAAAAAAATCCGGTATTTTGACATCGAGGAAAATAAAAATTATGTTCCCTATGTCGTTGAAACATCGATCGGATTAGACAGAATGTTCCTTTCGGTTGTATCCAATGCTTATTCCGAAGAAGTGGTCGAATCCACAGGAGAACAAAGGGTGGTAATGAAAATACCGGCTGTTCTGGCCCCTGTAAAACTGGCTGTATTTCCTCTCACAAAGAAAGACGGCCTGCCGGAAAAGGCACGTAAGATCATTGACCTTCTGAAGTTTGATTTTAACTGTCAGTATGAGGAGAAAGATACCATAGGAAAGCGCTACCGCCGGCAGGATGCCATCGGCACCCCGTTCTGCATTACCGTAGATCATCAGACCCTGAAAGACGATACGGTAACTCTGCGCTATAGGGATACCATGGAACAGGAAAGGGTGTCGACAGAAAAGCTGGCTTCAATTATGGAAGAAAAGGTTAGTATCAAAAATCTTTTAAGAAAACTATAAATTTTTACTCCGAAAGAAATAACGGCTATTTATTCATCAAGTTTGTTTAATTTCCCCTGTCCGAAAAACCAACAGTTATGAAATCTCAGTCCTATTTAAAGAAAACAATTCCCTATCTGGCAGCCATAGTAATTTTCATTGTTATAGCAGTTGCTTACTGCAGTCCGGTTTTGGAAGGTAAATCTCCCCAGCAAACTGATGTGATGAAAGCAAGGGGAATGCAAAAAGAGATCAATGACTATCATAAACGAACCGGAAAATATTCTTTATGGACCAATTCAATGTTTGGCGGCATGCCGACTTATCATATCGGGAGCGGTGGAGTTCCTAATTACAATGTTTTTCATTTTTTAGGTAAAGTGATCAGATTGCATCTGCCGAAATACAGTGTGGACATCATATTTCTGTACATGCTGGGTTTTTTTATACTGTTAATAGCATTGGGTGTCAATCCATGGTTAAGTATTATCGGGGCCATCGCCTTTGCTTTTTCATCATACAACATCATTATTATTGCTGCGGGGCATGTAAATAAAGCTGTCGTTATCAGTACAATACCAGCCGTAATAGGGGGAATTATGCTGATATTCAGAAAAAAATATATTATAGGATCTCTTCTCACGATCTTGGCTTTTGGGTTGCATTTATACTATAATCATCTTCAGATGACCT
>JASFVU010000232.1:0-5366 GCA_050049665.1 Bacteroidales bacterium
ACCAGCATTCATAAAGGTTTTGAACAGGATCGGGAAAAGAAATGTGATCATTATGGGCGTTGAAGCCCATATTTGCATTTTGCAAACTGCCCTTGACCTGCTCTACAATAATTTCAATCCTGTTATTGTTGAGGATTGTATTGGTTCAAGTCATGATGAAGATAAGAAAGTAGCAGTCTGGAGGATGAGGGATGTAGGTTCGGTGATTACCTCAAGTGAGTCGATACTTTTTGAGTTGTGCAGGGAAGCAGGCACGCAGGAATTTGATGAATTATTAAAACTGGTAAAAGAGAAGGAAAATGCGTAAAGTTTATGCTGTCGGAGAAACAGTACTGGACATTCTGATCAAAGAAAATCAACCATTTACAGCCAAAGCGGGGGGAGCATGCCTGAATACTGCAGTGACTTTGGGCCGGCTGGATATACCTGTGCAATTTATCGGTGAATATGGTCTGGATGAAGTCGGAAATTTTATTGATCTTTTTCTGAAGAACAATAAGGTAAACACGGATTATGTTTACCGTTACTACGATGGCAAATCAGCGCTGGCCCTGGCTTTTTTAAATGAAAATAACGATGCCAGCTACGATTTTTATAAGATATACCCGGAAAAAAGGCTGAATATTGATTTTCCACACATGAATCAGGATGATATAGTTTTATTCGGTTCGTTTTATGCTATTACTACGGAGGTTAGGGAAAAGCTTCTGCATTTTATTAAGGAAGCTAACAAGAAAAAGGCCATTGTCATTTATGATCCGAATTTCAGAAAACAACACCTGCATGATTTGCCGAAACTGAAGCCCATGATCCGGGAGAATATCTCGTATGCTACTATTGTAAGAGGCTCTCATGAAGATTTTTCTTTGATTTACGGATCAAGGAATGTAGAGGAAACATACGAACAGTTCGGAGACAAACCTCCCTGTCTGCTCTACACGTCGTCAAAAAAAGGGGTTTTTCTGAAAACGCCGAAGTTATCCGAAGAGCTCTCGATCAAATCCATACACTCCAAAAGTACAATTGGTGCCGGAGACAATTTTAATGCGGGGATCGTATATTCACTGTATAAAAATAACATTCGTTATAAACAGGTTCCGAACCTTGGGAGGGATGACTGGAAACAAATTGTTGAGACAGCAGTGGAATTTGCCTCTCACGTATGTGAGATATATGATAATTACATCTCTGAGGACTTTGCTGAAAAGTACAGGATAGCAAAATGAAACGCTGTCTTTATAGTTAGCGGGGCCCGGGGCTCAGGAACGAAACTGATGTTCTGCTGACTTTGACAGGGAACAGGCAGACAGTTGCATATAAAAAAGTGTTCAAAATATTCAGTCAGGATTTATGAGATTAAAAGGGAAAATGGCATTGGTAACCGGCTCAGGCAGAGGTGTCGGGCAACAAATTTCGATGGGTCTCGCAGGTCTTGGAGCAGATATTATTCTTCACGGCAGGAAAATTGAAAACACATCCCGGACATACGGTTTACTTAAGAAATACAATGTGAAGGTGTACCAGCTTGAGGGGGACCTTTCCGATAACAGGCAGATAGCCGATCTTACAGACCAGGTGTTGAACCGGTTTGAGGGGATAGATATCCTGTATAACAATGCTGCAGTTATGTCACCCTTCAGGAACAACTTTTGGGAACACCGTCCGGAAGATTGGGGACAAATCTTTCAGGTAAATCTTTTTGCTGTGTATTATTTGTGTTCGGCATTTATTCCCGGTATGATAAAGAGAGGGTTTGGACGGGTGATCAACCTGACATCGGGAATAAAGGACCAGCCGGAGATGGCGCCATACAGCACTTCAAAAGCGGCAGTGGATAAACTCACAAAAGACATAGCAGGTAAACTGGAAAATACCGGTGTCCGGATCAACATGCTGGATCCGGGGTGGCTGAAAACGGATATGGGCGGAGAAAATGCCTGGCATGAGATTGAAGAAGTATTACCCGGCGCCCTTGTTCCTGCTGTGATTGAAGATAACGGACCGAACGGACATTTTTTTTCGGCAATAGAACTGAAAGATGCAAGATTATAAGTGTCAGCAAAGTCTCTTTTGTCGTTCGTGAAAAAGAGCACATGGTTTTATGGAAGCAGCCTTTTATACGGAACTGGAGGATCAGAAGGTAAAATGTTTGCTGTGTCCTCACGAATGCATCATTAAGCCGGGTAAAACGGGAATATGCAAGGTTCGTAAAAATCATAACGGAGTTTTGTATTCCGACGTTTATGGCCTCCTTTCCGCAATGCATTTTGATCCCATTGAGAAGAAACCCCTTTACCATTATTTTCCCGGGAAAGAGATCTTTTCCATTGGTTCCCTCGGATGCAATTTCAGTTGCCGGTGCTGTCAGAATTTTAATATTGCCCAGGCAGGGAGAGATGACTTTCCGGGTTTGCAGGAGGCAGATCCTTCACAAATAATGGAAATGATAAGGACAAATTTGTCGAACATAGGGGTTGCCTATACATACAATGAACCCGGGGTCTGGTATGAATATATGATCGATGTGGCCAGGGAAGTTCGTCAAAATGGGTACAGGAATGTTGTTGTATCGAATGGTTATATGAACCGTACTCCTCTTCTGAAACTGACGGAATGTATCGATGCGTTTAATATCGACCTGAAGGCCTTTGATGAAAACGTATACCATAACTTTACCGGAGGAAAACTATCCGGTGTGCTGGATTCGCTGCAGTTGATCAGGGATCAGGGGTGTCATCTGGAAATTACTTTTTTGGCAGTAACCGGGATAAACGATGATATGAATCAATTCCGGTCGATGCTGAAATGGATCGGTCAGAATCTTGGTCCTGATGTTCCGCTGCATATATCAAGGTATTATCCCGGCTATAAGCTTCAAAATGAGGCTACTTCAATCAGTTTGTTAACAGAGATGGCAAAAGCCGCTTCCGAGATCCTGTATTTTGTTTATATCGGGAATGTTTCCGGAAATGATTATCAGGATACGATTTGTCCCGGGTGTAAAAAGACTGTGATAGTCCGAAACGGGTATTCCGTAAGAGTAAAAAACATGTCTGCCGAAGGCAAATGCCTTACCTGTGGATATAACATCGCAATTGCATGATCCTTATCATATTTGTTGATAAAAATCAATAGCATCTAAAACATATTTTATATCTTAACGTAATTATAAACAGACTATCTGAAAAAGCTGATTTTATGGAAGCTTTAGATATCAGAGCCACAAATGATACTCCAAAGGTATTGCTGGATCCGGAAAACGATATTTTTGAAATTTCCGGAAGATCTCTTCCTGAAGATGTTGTGAGCTTTTATCAGCCTGTAATTGATTGGCTTGAGGAATACAAAGACTCGCCGAACGAATTTACAGAGTTTGTTTTTAAATACATTTACTTCAATACGGCCACATCAAAGCTGATACAGGATATTCTTATCAAACTCGAAGAGATCCGCGAAGCAGGAAACAAAGTTCAGGTTATCTGGTTTTACGAGGAAGACGACGAGGATATGCTTGATCTGGGTGAAGAATTCAGTGAAAATGTGGATATCCCTTTTGAAATAATATCTTTCTGATTATCGTACAATTTATTTCATAGTTGTTCAGGAATGGCCATATCGGCAGTGAGGGACTTGAAATTCTTTGTGTCTTTCCATTCATTTTCATACCGTTCACGGATTGTATTGACAATGGAAATGTTTGCATATTCAATTCGAAAAGAGTTATTTTTAAGAGATCATATGATTTTCTTTGCAAAATAATGAATGACTGGGAAGTTAGGATGAATGACGGAAATGAATACACACTATCCGTTGAAAAGGTCAGTATCAGAACGATGCTTCTGATCATTCCGGTTGTTATTATTTATGCTCTCCCGTTCTATCTTGTCTGGGGTAAAAATGTCCTTACGGAGCTTCGTTTTCGCTCTTTGCTGTTTTTGTTCGTCTTTATTGTGCTCGGAATTGTTATTCATGAGTTGCTTCATGGCATTGTATGGGCAGTTTTCTCAAAACACGGGTTCCGCTCCGTTCATTTCGGTATCAAATGGGAATATTTAACTCCTTACTGTCATTGTACGGAACCGCTTAAAGTATGGCAATATGTTGCAGGCGGTCTGGCTCCTTTGCTGTTTATGGGCCTGATCCCGGGAATCATGGCTATGTTTAACGGAAATGCATTATGGATGTTTTTTGCGATCTTTTTTTCTGTTGCTGCAGGAGGCGATATCCAGGCAGTCTGGATGCTGAGAAAATTTCATGGAAATCAGATTGTATGCGACCATCCTGAAGAACTCGGGTTTATCATTCAGGATGAAAGCATTATCAATGATGGAGAGGTCCAAAGCCATAATGGTAACCGGACTTATACGTAACGTGAGTTCGATATACGCGTCATGTTTAATCCTCCTTCGCCCCAAGGTCTCGGGCTTCGGCGGACGAGAAGGTATGGTTTAATTGGCTTCGCCGAGCTTCTCCTTCGTAGATTTGCTTCGGAGAAGGAGCTCTCTCGCCTGAGGCGAGATCGGTTCCCCGGGGCTTGCCCCGGAAAAAAGGGTACAGGGCTTCCGCGAGCGCTAAAGCTACTCAGCGGAGGCGCTGCCCTGGGGTTTAATACCATTTATTAATTTGATTTGCAGTGCTTTATAATTTCTTCTCTTTGTGAACTACTTAGTGTTTTGGTGCCTTTGTGGCATAAAAAATAGTATAACTTGAGCCACAAAGACACTAAATCTCTACGATTACACAAAACTTCATATTTAAAAATCTCATTTGCATTAATATCTTACATCGAACTCACGTTATACGTAATATCTTTCAGGTAAAGCAGGATTTCTCTGCATACTCTCCGGCAACTTTTACAGTTTTTGTATACCGGAAATTAAGCCTTGTATTTCTTTTTGTTGGCGATTTTACGGGGAAGTCATCCGGATTTTATTTTTTTAAAAAAAAGATTGGAATATTCATATTAATTTGTAATTTTACCAAATGGTTAAACCAAAAAGTTAAACCAAATGGTTAAAGATGCAAATACCGAGAAACGGATTTATGAAGCTGCGAGGAAGGTATTCCTTAAAAAAGGCCTTGCAGGAGCGCGTATGCAGGAAATAGCGGATGAAGCAGGAATTAACAAGGCTTTGTTGCACTATTATTTTCGTAACAAAGAGAAGCTCTTTGGAGGAATTTTCAATGAAATTGTAATGGAGCTTTCGGTCAGGCTTAAAGGAATATTTGAAATGGACATGGATGTACTGGGAAAATTTAAGGCTTTTGTAAATATATATGTTGATGTACTGCTTAAAAATCGCTATTTGCCTTTATTCGTCCTGAATGAGATAAATGATAATCCTGACCGGTTCAGTAAGATAGTC
>JASFVU010000356.1:0-4092 GCA_050049665.1 Bacteroidales bacterium
TTACGTATTCGATGGGAATTGAGTATCTCATAGCCGGCCCTGTTTCGGTCAGGGCCGGGCTAAAACTATTGGAGAAACTCACCTGGTCGTTCGGAACTGGGATAAACATCGGAAAATTTTCGATTGATACCGGATTTGAGCATCATCCCCTGCTCGGCTTATCATCGGCCCTGTCCGTTAACTATCGTATTAACCAGTGGTGACGCGTCACACTTAATACTGAGAAATGAGATTCAATATTTGCAAAGCAATACCAACTATATAATACATCACTTTGTATTTGACTTAACAACAGAATGATCGGAAAAAAAATAAATTGGTGTTTTTTATTCATTTTTTATGTGGTTACCGGCCGGAATGGTTTAACTCAGGAATTGAATGCCACACAGCAAAAATACATTGAAGATGCCGTTGAATCGATGTCCTGGAGTTCGGATGAGGAATTGGATATGACGAGGCTGTCCGAGGATCTTACTTACTATCTGTCTCATCCGGTAAACATTAATTCGGCATCACAGGAGCAACTGGAGGCATTGCGTTTTTTAAACGACTTTCAGATAGCGGTTATTCTCGACTACAGGGAAAAGAACGGGGACATTTACTCGATAAATGAGCTGCTTTATTTACCGGGGTTCAGGCAGCAGGATGCTGAATTGCTGCAGGCATTCGTATATTTTGACAGGCCGGCTGAGCAGGTCAGGATCGAAAAAGGATTGATCAGCCATTCAAGACATCAGGTAATTCTGAGATACCAGCGGGTCCTCGAAAGACAAAAGGGTTTCCTGGGTATTCCGGATTCGGTGCTTGAATTAAACCCCGGTCAATCGAGGTATCTCGGTTCTCCTGATAAGCTTTACTTAAGGTATAAAGGATCTTTTGGTAATTTTTTCAGTACCGGAATAATCATGGAAAAAGATGCAGGGGAAGAGTTTTTTCGGGGCAGCAACAGCAGGGGATTTGACTATTATTCGGCCTTTGTCTCGTACAGCAACGAAGACGGGTTTATTCGGAACATAACCCTGGGAGATTATCTTATCCGGTGGGGACAGGGCTTACTGGTATGGAACAGCTATTCACTGGGCAAATCATCCTATACGTCTGATATTGTGCGCAGAAAATCGGATATCAAAGGGAATCTGTCAACCGATGAGAGCCATTTTTTGCGGGGTATCTCAATGGCATTCGGGAAAGACAGATTCAAACTGTATGGTTTCTTTTCTTCCCGCAGGATCGATGCTTCCCTTTCAGATACTGCAGCGGAAAATTTTTTTACCAGCATTGTGGAAACAGGTTATCATAACACTCCCTCGGATATTTCAAAAGAAAAGACTGTAAGACTTACCTCTGCAGGTTCCCGTTTTCAATACAACGGCAGTCATTTGAAAACGGGGCTCAATGGTTATTATCTGACATTTGATAAAAGCCTTCAGGATAGTCCTGATCTGTATAAGCGATACTCATTCTCGGGAAAAGAATTAGCGGGCATATCCATGGATTATAAATACCTTGCCGGCAGGACACAGTTTTTCGGAGAAGCAGCCCGCTCATTCGGTTCCTGGGCATTCCTGAACGGTCTGTTTTTCATTCTCAGGCCCGGGATTCAACTGGTAATGGTCCACCGGTTTTATCAGAAAGGATATTATTCTCATTATGCGAATGCTTTTGGTGAGAATTCAACCGTATCCAATGAGAATGGCTTTTATCTCGGCAGTGAATGTCATTTTTCAAACTACGGACTGAGGGTTTACGGAGATATTTTTTCTTTCCCGTGGATAAAATATAATGTGGATGTTCTATCTGAAGGATATGACTTTTTTCTTGAGATCGACAGGAAGATCGGCAGGGCCGATATTTATTTCCGCTACAGGAGGGAAGAAAAACCCCGGAATTATTCAAGTGATGAGAAACTCGCAGATGTAAGGGATTTGCTAAAGCAGGGTTACAGGCTGAACGGAATGTATTTTGCCGGTGACGCATTCCGGTTTCAGAGCAGGGTGGAGATCTCGGTATCTTCTTTTGACAAAGAAAAACCAGATTACGGACTTATGGGTTCCCAGGAGATCGTTTATTCCGGTGCGCCCTTTCCACTGGAACTTTCGGCGCGAATAGCCTGGTTTAATATCCCGGAATATAATGCAAGGATATATTCTTATGAACGGGATGTATTGTATGCATTCAGCACCTACATGCATTATGGCAAAGGATGGAGATTCATGGGAATGGCCAGATGGGATGCTGCGCGGTTTCTGACTTTCTGGTTCCGTGTCTCGCAATCATACTACCCCGGCAAAACAGAAACCGGAAGCGGTTTGAATACGATTAGCAAAAATCATAAGACCGACGTCAGGTTGCAGACAATATTCCGGTTTTGATCATTTCACCTGGTAACAGACAAGTTATGCCCGTTAAAGGATCCGTCTGATCTGTCAGTTGGTTTTCCATCAGGAATTTTCCGTCCGTGAAAAGGGTCCTTTTCCGGGAGCATTTTGTAATTTCATACCATGAAACGAATAGGCATGATATAATCAGACAAATAAAAAGCTTTAGAAGTATGGAATGTCCGTTTTGTGAAGATTCAGTCATCAAAGCAGTTTTTGCGGAGTCGCAGAATTTTATGGCTGTCTATAACCTGGCACCGGTTTTACCGGGACATTCGATTGTTATACCAAAAGACCACCTTACCTCGATCCTTGATCTTCCGGATAACATGTTGTCTGAAATGATGGCTTTTTCAAGGAAAGTAACGATGCTTTTGCTGAAAGTCTTTGATGCGGAAGCGTTTGACTGGTCGGTGCAGGATAAGGAAGCTGCAGGACAAACCGTTGCCCACCTGCATATGCATATTGTGCCGCGAACAGACGGGGACCTGAAAAGTCCGGGCGACTGGTATCCGGAAATACGAAAAAGCAGCAAAGAGTTTCTGGATAGCGGCAGGAGGCAGAAATTGAGTGACGATGAACTGGAAAGGATCGTTCAAAAGTTACGGTCGGAAGGCGAAAAGTATGAATTCTGACATGAATCTGCTGAAAGGAACAGGGTTTTGTCAGTCTGTTTTAATATCTTTTATGTTTAACTGGAGGGTGGTTTCCCCTCTGAAGTGGTTCTCGGTAATTGTATAAGCAATATCAAATGTATTCCCTCCGGTTATTTTTTTAAACTTATCCCCCTGTCCGAATGCAATGGCGGGAATGTCATCGAAAGGATTCTCCTCCTGGATCAGGTTGAGCTTAAGATGGTCGCCACTGGCACCAACGCGCCTTCCCTGTCCGTTATCGGCTACATTTTCCGCAAAGAAAACGGGGTTCATATTGCCCGGGCCAAAGGGCTCAAACTGCTTTAATATCCGGTAAAATTTAGGGGTGATGTCATAAAAATTCAGTTCGGCGTCGATATCGATCTGCGGTACGAGCTGTTCCGGTGTGATACGTTCCTGAACAACGGTATTGAATCGCTCCCGGAGCTTCTGGACATTTTCTTTTTTCAGTGTCAGGCCGGCAGCATACATATGTCCTCCGAAGCTCTCGAGCAGGTCGCTGCATTCGTTGATCGCCTCGTAAAGGTCAAAGCCATCAACACTTCTTGCCGAACCCGTAGCATATCCGTTTGATTCCGTCAGGACAATGGTCGGTTTGTAATAGGTTTCGATAAGCCGGGAAGCTACAATGCCTACTACGCCTTTATGCCATTCCGGATTAAAAAGGACATTCGAGTAATCATATTGTTTGCTCAGCTTTTTAATTTCCTTCATGGCTTCCTCGGTAATATTCTTGTCGATGTTCCGGCGTGTCTGATTGTGTGTATTGATCTTCTCACAAAGAACAAACGCTTCTTCCGGGTTTTCGGAGATCAACAGGTCAACAGCCTGTTTCCCCGATTCCATTCTGCCGGCAGCATTGATCCTGGGACCGATCCTGAATACCACATCTTCAACCGTAACCGGTCTGTCATCGATACCGGCCACACATTTTATGGCCTTCAGCCCGATCGAAGGATTTTCTTCCAGTTTTTTCAGACCATAATAAGTCAGTATCCTGTTTTCTCCTGTAATCAGAACAATATCCGAGGCAATGCTTACAGCAACCAGATCAATGT
>JASFVU010000234.1:0-5354 GCA_050049665.1 Bacteroidales bacterium
ATATCGACCACGAATACCTGGTCGAAGTGCAGAAAACAGGTTTTCTGACAAAACGAATTGCCTTTAATACCGAACTGCCGGATCAGGTAAACGGCAGATGGACCATGGAATTTGCCATGTCGCTCTTCGAGGGTTGTGAAGGCGTGGACCATAGTGTGCTGAACGAACCGGTCGACAGGATCATGTATTCTGCCAACAAAGGTGATTTTATTTCGGATGAAGCCTATGTAAATAAGATACGTAACAGGATAGGGAATCTGATGATGAACATTGAGCGGTGTCACACGGAAAAATTTCAGGACCTTGTCGATGAGGGAGATGTGCTGAACAGGGAAAATAAACTGGAAGAGGCAAGAGCAAAGTATGAGGAGGCGCTGAAGATATTTCCCGATGACAGGTATGTGAAACGAAAGGTGGAAGAGATCAATGACCGGATCGGGGTAAACGAGCAGAACCGTCAGGTGTACGGCAGTGCTGTTGAAGAGGCCGACAGGTTGTATGCTGCACAGCAGTATGAGGCGGCAAGGGAAAAATACAGTGAGGCGTTGCAGGCCATGCCGCAAAATAACTATCCGCGGGAAAAAGTGGCTGAGATCGACCGGCTGATCAGGGAAAAAAACCATGCCGAGCAGGAAAGGATCAATGAAGAAAAGAAATACAATACCCTGGTGACACAGGGAAATGCAGCCTATACGGCGAAAAATTTCGAAGCCGCAAAAGAATATTATCAGCAGGCGTTGCTTGTGAAGCCCGGGGCTTCATTTCCGCAGCAGCGAATAGCGGAACTGGATCCGGCCATCGAAAGGCAAAAACAGCAGGTTCTGGCGAAAGAGGCAAATGACCAGGCTTACAAAGAAGCACTGTCTATGGGACAGAAAGCCATGCAACAGAAGAATTACGATCTGGCAAAACAACATTACAGCAAGGCCGTTACACTGAAGCCGGGTGAAAGCTATCCTCAGCAGATGATAATGGAAGCGGACAGGCTGATCGCCGAACAGCAGACGGCACAGTTAAAAGCCGATCAGGCTGCTGTGGAAAAACAGATCGAAGCTGCCCTTGATAAAGGGGATGCCATGTATAAGGCTAAGAATTATGAGGCTGCCGCCAATGCTTACCAGCAGGCTCTGCAACTGGATCCGAACGATTCGTATGCCAGGCAACGTTATGAAAGGTCAAAAAGCATGCTGGCCGCTACCGAGGCAGACAAACAAAAAGAACTGGAACGCAGGCATCTTGAGAAAGTCAGTGAGGGGGATGCGCTTGTGGCAGCAGCATCTTACCAGCAGGCGATCGCCGTTTACAAACAGGCTCTGCTGGCAAAACCCGATGATGCCGGGCTTCAGGCCAAACTGGCGGATGCGGAGCAAAAACTCGCTGCCCGGCAGCAAAAGCGGGCCGCAGATGAAGCAAAGAAAAAAGAATACGATCAGTTGATCGTCAAAGGAAATGGCTTTTTTTCTTCACAGCAGTATGCCAGTGCAAAACAGGCTTATGAAAGTGCCCTGGCGTTTTTTCCCGGGCAGGCCTATCCTCGTGATAAAATAGCCGAAATAGATGGTATTCTTGGCCGTCAGCAGCAACTTGCCGAAGAACAAAAAGCCAGGGAACAGAAGTATAACCGGATCATTCTTCAGGCCGATAATTTGTTCAGGGCTTCACATCTGGAAGAGGCGAAAAATGCTTATCAGCAGGCGTTGAGCATAAAGCCTGAGGAAACCTATCCAAAGACCCGTATATCAGCGATCGATGCCAGGATCGCTGAAAGAAACAGGCTTGAGGAAGAACAAAAGGCCAAAGAATTGAGTTACAATGAAGCTATAGCCCTGGCAGATAAATATTACGGACAGGATCAGTTGAAAGAAGCAAAAAGTCAGTACGCGAAGGCCCTTTCGTTTAAACCGGGGGAAAACTACCCTTCAAACAGGATCGCTCAGATCAATTCGCGGCTTGCTTTGCTTGAGAAGCAACGGCAGGAAAAGGCCGCCACGGAACAAAGGTATAACTCAGCCATAGACAGGGCCGACAAAGCATACGACAAGAGAGATTACGAAACCGCTAAATCAGGGTATAAGCAGGCGCTAAGCATCAGGCCTTCGGAATCTTATCCCCGGGAACGCCTGAATAAGATCGCTGAATTTGAACGGATAATAGCTCAAAAAGAAGCCTCTCAGAAAGCAGCCGTTGCCGCGGCAGCATCAGGGTCTGCAGCAGCAGTGCCCCCCGGCCCTTCAAAACTGGCAACGCTTGATTTTGCCAATGACAGTGAACGGGACAAGTATTTAAACGATTTAAAGAAAGATTATCCGGAAGGTGTGACCCTCGAGATACATGAAGAAAAAATTAAGGTCACCGAACGGTATGTTGTATACCGTGGTGAGGAGATCAGGGAGTTCAGGAGAGTGAAGTTCAACTGGGGAGGTGTTGAATACTCACTGAACGGAAAACCTATTACACAGCAGTATTTCTACACACAGGTCAGAGCCCGCGAAGGGGAATATTTTAAAAAAATAAAACTTTGATAAGTTCATTTATTTGATAATTTCGTTGATGAAATTAAAAACCTGAACTATGAGCAACATAAAGAAAGCAGTATCCTATGTCCTGATAGCACTGGTACTCATTTTTACTATTATTGCAATCCTGGGCATCTGGGATATTATCGATCTGGAACAGGTAATGATACGTGTTTTGTATTCATTATTGATCGTATTTGCTGCTTCGGCAGTGATCCTGTTTATTTTTAACGTGCTTATTAAAGACGATCCTCCGAAATGAACGTAAGGGCAGGACTGACCTGATCAACAGGTTCTACCTGCTGCCGGCAGCCTGAAAGAAATAAGTATCCAGCTCGGGGATCGTCACATGCTTACTGACAATTGTTTTATTGCCATCAAGAAGAAAGATGCAGGGGATGAACGATACGTTGTATGTATCAGTTGCCTTAGGTCCGTTTTCCGGCTGACGGGTATGGATCCAACTGCCGGGAAATTTCCTGGCAAGGTATGCCTTCCAGATATCTGTGTCTTCACCGGTAAAAACGGTAAATACCTGCAGATCCAGGTAAGAATATTTTGACACCAGCAAAGCCAGGTCGCGGATGATCCGTGAGCAATGATCGCAGGAATAGTCCCAGAAAAATAACAGCAAAAATCCGGAATCTGCCACATACAGGCTTACGGGCCTGTTGTTCCTGTCGGGAAGCGTAAGATCAGGTGCCTTCTGATGCAGGGATACCGGTAACAGCCTGGTGTATTCCTCTTTCAGTGCCTTCAGTTGCTCCTCATTCACCCATGACGGATCTTCCTTTAAATAATAAGTATCGATCAGATAGAGGTAGGCATATTCATCAACAGGTTTGTGTTTGGATCTGCCGAATCGTGAAAGTAATACTTCCGCAATGAACTGCCTGACTTTCCGGTGATCTGATCTGTCCATCAGCGTATCGATCGCATTTTTTTGTGATCCGGCATCGTACCGGACTATCTTATCAAGGTATTCATTGATCTTTTCTTCCAGGACGGGTGTGAAGATCAGCCGGGGATCATTCCAGGAAATGTTGTCAAGAAAGTGGTCCCGGTAATAGTGCAAATTCATCAGCCAGCTTACGGAATCCGTTTCCGAAAGGCTGTTCCTTTTACGGTACCCCGGAAAGGAAACAGGTATTTGTGCCTGCAGGTAATGACCAAGGAAAGTTCCTGTGTAGCGTTCGGCAAAACCGGCTTTAACAACATTCAGACTATCGGTAAGGCGGGCGATGACCGTTGCCGCTTCGTCTTTATCAATGGCCGTGCTTTTGCTGCTTATTTCCTGTTTGAGCGATCCGATACTGTCGAGAATAGCGGCGGTCTTCTTATTGTATGCATCGAAAGCAATGGTAATCGGATCACCCTGAATACTGCACCGGTAAGCCCCTTTTGACCGGAATATGCTGACTGAATACCGGTCCTGTTCACCGATCATGAATTCGTATATTCCGGAATCGGAGAATACGAGCAGATAAATACCTTCACGAAAATGCCCCGAACAGGTTAGGGTGGTGCCGGGATTTATTGTCATACTGTCCTGCAGATATACCCTGTTACCGTAATAATAAGCCAGCTTCACTGCAAGCGGTTCCCGAACCTCGGCGTAAAGATCAATGGTTATATCACGCCCGGGGATCTGCAAAGCATTTGCCGGATGCATATACAGCAGGACAGACAGAATGAGTAAAAATTTGTTCATGAAGAAGCTGTATTAGTAAAATATTCTTTCAATCAACAATATTATTAAAATATTTACGTTTAATTTTGCAAATCTTATGATACCCTGAGATGCATGCTTTCAGTTCTTATTCCTGTATATAATTTTGATATACGTGATCTGGCCGGAGAACTTAGCCGACAGGCTGTTGAGTTAAAGATTCCGTTTGAGATCCTGGTCATTGATGACAAATCGGATGCAGCATTCAGAGAACTTAACAATGGCATAGCAGGCTATGAAGGGGTTACTTATCATGAAGTGCAGGAGAATCTGGGCAGATCCAGGATCAGGAATAAACTTGCCGACATGGCCAGGTTTGATAATTTTCTTTTTCTCGATTGTGATTCTTCTGTTGATAATGACGGTTTTCTGGCCGGTTACGTTGAGCATATCGGGGAAAACAATGTCATATACGGGGGAAGGAAGTACGATGACCGAAGGCCGGAACGGGATAAATATTTGCTTCACTGGCTTCACGGTACAAAAAGAGAACAGATCTCCGTGAGGATCAGGGAACATGATCCGAACAGATCTTTTATGACGAACAATTTTCTCATTACCAGGAAAGCGTTTGAGAAAGTGCGCTTCAACGAGAAAATGAGAGGTTATGGTCATGAAGATACATTATTCGGATATGATCTTCATAAATCGGATATCACCATAAAACACATCGACAATCCTGTGATCCATCTCGGCCTCGAATCGAGTGAGGAATTTCTGAGAAAAACCCGTGAAGGCATTAAAAACCTCCTGCGCATCATCAGGATAAACGGCAATGAAAAGAAGCTGGCCAGAGACATTACGTTGCTCTCTTATTACAAAAAGATAAAGAAGCTGAAACTGGACGGAATGGTGAGGTATCTGTATTCGAAAACGGAATACCTGCTGCGCAGGAACTTATTAAGCGACCATCCGAAACTTTTTTATTTTGATCTTTACAAGCTGGGATACCTGTGCTCACTGAACGGTGAAATAAAATAGCGGATTGGCGGATCCTTTTCCGGCCTGAATTCAATTCAAATATTATCTTTGTAGCCTCAAATCAGGGAAGCTTTTTGTTTTTCAGCTAATGATAAGTTGTACGTATGAAACTAGGTTCAATAATTACA
>JASFVU010000236.1:0-5325 GCA_050049665.1 Bacteroidales bacterium
TGTTCCTCTCGATCCATTTCCAGCTCCGGTGATATACTTTCCGACCGGATTGCCTAATTGATAATCACGGATTGCGGTCTCATTAACTATATAGGTAGCATTATAATCACCCGGATTATCTTCTGAGAAATTCCGTCCCTCAATGAGTTCGAGGCCAAAGGTTTTAATAAAATCAGGATCAATGCCATTTACTTTATAGCTATTAGTTCTGCCTTCGATGGTGATACCTCCCCAGTTACCCCATTCCCTGCCCATGGGATTTCCTGAATAGGCAGCTGATGAGATCTCAGGGATCTTTAAGAGTTCCTGCTTAAACGCAGGCAGTTGATTTTGGAGACTGGTATTCAAAGGAAGGAAGATTAATTGTTCTTTGTCAAAACCCAGATTCATTTTACTCATATATTTCAACTGGTTAATAATCAGTAAAGTAGAAACGATCAATACAATTGAAATGGTGAGTTGGAATACGATCATCCCTTCGCGAAACGCTGACGTTTTTGGGAGACTTAACACTTTACCTTTCAGAATCAACACTGGCTTGAAGGAACTCAGGAACAGTGAAGGATAAATTCCGGCTAAAACTCCGAAGAGGAGGGAAGCAAGCAAAACTAAACTCATGGATTTAAATGAGTACAGGAACTGGGTTTGAATTACTTTTCCGATTATCGAATAGAAAGAGGGTTTTAGTAACTCAATAAGGCCAAGGGAAATAATAAGTGCAGTGATTACTACCAGTTGGGTTTCGAAAATAAACTGGCAGACAAGCTGCCGTTTTAACGATCCGGATACTATACGGACTCCAATCTCTTTTGAACGGGCTAAACCCCTTGCGGTGGTTAAATTGATGAAGTTAATACCTGCAATGATCAGGATCAGTACAGCGATTGATAAAAGAGCATATAAGACCTGCTTATTACCATGCAAGGTTATTCCTTCGTACTGTATTGGCCTGGCGAAGTACAGATCATCAAGACTTGTAAGGGTAAAATCGGTAAATGAATAACCGGCATTATCCAGTATCGAATTTACTTCGGTGCTTAGCTCCTCATGTGTAAATCCTGGTTTTGCTAAAACATAGGTATAATAATTCCAACTGTCGAATTGTTCCAGAACAGCCGGAAAGGCTATTTGCCGAAGGCTTGAGAGCGTTGCTATGGCATTGTATGGATAATGGAACTCCACTGGATCCTTTACAATCCCGGTAATAGTAAATTGATATTGATTATCGAGGGAGATGATCTCACCAACGGGATTCTTTTCTTTGAAGATCTTCTTTGCAGTAGACTCAGTCAGTACAATTGAATTCTGGATATTAACTGCAGTTTCTTTATCGCCTACAATAAAATCGAAATTGAAGATATCGAAGAATGAAGAATCAGCATACACAACATTCCGTATCTGGTAAGGATTATTTTCCCATTTTACGGTGTAATCCATGTTTCGCATCCGAACAACATGCTCAGCTATTTTCGACTCCTGGCTTATCAGATACCCTGGCAGGGTAGGCATTACAGCCCATCCTGTTTCAAGGCGGTAGATTCGGTCACGTTTATCCAGAAAACGGTCGTATCGGTATTCATGCTGAACGTAAAGCACAATCAAAAGAGATACGGCCATACCAATGGATAAGCCCAGCAGAATAATAGTGGTATGAAATTTATTCCGCCTGAAATTTCGCAGGGCTGATTTTAGGAATAGAAGGAACATCGTGTTTAAATAAAAATTGTTTTTTGATTTTACTTAATAAAGTACTATACCATAAAATGAAATATCGGGCCTTTTTCTTAGCCAACGTCCATAAGAATTTGTCTGATTGGTCTGATAGTGTAATATGTATTTACCTGTCTGAAGAGGCAGGGTTGTTTTTACATATCTGTTCGACAGATCCCCTCCTGCATATACACTGTTTGCTTCTGTCATTATCCATACCGTATCTCCTTCTGCGGTTGTTATCCATCCGAAATCTCCTGTTTTATCCAGTAATCGTTTTACGTCATCCTGTACTTCTGCCAGGAAGTACAGATTTTCCTTATCCCACTGTGCCCTGAACCAACCCGACTGATCTGCCGGTCCTGTTATCCCTTCCATATATTCCTTATCGATCGGATAGCGTGGAATGTTGTTCCATTCTCCCTTATTCTGACCGTCAAGTATAAAATCCCGTGATTTCAACAGGGCATAGCAAGTGGTATCATTCGGAGAGCCGGGGGAGTTAACAAGAATCATAGTGCCGTAAGTACTGGTATTCGACCAGGGGGTTTCATTGAGTTTCGACTGCCAGGCAAGTGATCCTTCCCTGACTTCAGCGTCATTATCGGCAATGGCAATGTCAAAACCCATGATCTGCCGGGATTCAGGATTGACCGAATCGGAATTGAAAAGAATGGTCCACGGAATAGCAATCTCGAAATTGAACCGGTTGGGTGAAACATCATACTGGATCAGGGTTATACTGTCGAAAGTCGGCGCATTGCCTGTTATGTCGGGAAAATCATAATTGAAACGGTACTGCCGGTCATCTGCCCCACTATTAAATCCCGGTCCTCTTTCATGATTCAGATCAAAAAACATTTCCACGTTGTCATACTCCCAGGGAGAAAGAGACATTTCCTTGGTGTATTCGGCAGTGGCGAATATAGTCACCTTAGTTTCCTGCCCGAGTGTAAAAGTCCGGTTAAGCTGCATGTAGTCCATCACTTTGTTTATTTCAGCTACAGGTTGTTCTGTAAGTTTTTCAGGTGGTATATCCCGTGGAAACAATTCTTTGTATAGCCTGCCCAGACTGTCGGATTTTTCCTTGTTTCCGGTTTTGTTGTACATGACAAGATAAGCCGATATCTCATCGCAGGCAATATCTCTGTTTTCCGATCTGATCAGTTTTTGTACGGAACTTCGGATTGTCTGATAATCATTATAGAAATTCAATCCTGTGTCGGTTGAATCGTTTGTATGAATGATTTTACGAAAGGCATAATAGACAGGTGTATTTCTGATTTTACCGTTTTCAAGATGAAAAAGTGAATTCATATCCGGTGACCGCGCAATCAGGATAAGGCTGATCGAATCGGTAGGTGACTTTAAAAAGAGTGTTGAATAACCGGGAGACTGGCCTGCTGACCATATAAGTTTTTTATCATCTGTTATGTCAATAAAACATCCCGGTCCGGCAGGACTTCGTTCTCCGGTTTCCAGATACACAGGACGAAACAGAAGGTTATGTGTATATTCATCCTCAAACAATTCCCGGTTATCGATAGCCATTGACAGCCTGATCAGATCGTCCATACTTGATTGACACATTATGTGATCACCATCATTTTGAAGTATCGTTTGTTTTAGTTTTAATTTATTTCTCAGATTCGATTTGAATAGTTGCGGTAATTCTTTTCCCGAAACTTCTTTCAGTACCCGGCTGATAAGCCGGTAATTTCCCGGATCGTAACGGATATCCCGGTTCGTTGTATTATAGGTATAAGAAAGAAGGTTTTTGAGTCGGGCATTTCCATAATTTCCGTTAATTCCATATTCGCTTATTCTGTCATTTATATCGATTTTTTCCTTTTCGATATACTGCAAGAGTAAGGTACTCAATAATAAATTTGACAAGTCACCAACGGAAACGATCTGGTCCGGTGTGATGCCATTTTCTTTTCGTTCAATAATTTTAGTATTTGTGAGTATGGCATAACTGTAGTATTCCACATCCAGATCGTTCATGATAGCATCAATTGTGGCATCAAATTCCCTGAGATCTTCTTCTCCGGGGATTTTTTCAGGGCCGGCTGTTTTGTTGTTCTGACATGCTGCAATACTCAGAATGAGCAAAAGGATCAGAAAAGTATCAATTTTAGTTACCATGTGTTATTAAATTATTGGTTTTGTTTTTCACTATTTGTTTTTTTCCGGATTTCATTCTATTCATCTCGAAGTGATTCTATCGGATTTTTTGTAGCCGCCCGGTAAGTATAAAATGTAGTTGTAAGCAAAGCAGTGATGACCACAACAAGTGTTGAAATGCCAAACACTAACGGATCAAGCGGTAGTTTATAGGCCCCCGGAAAATATTGATGGATCATATATATACCCGGATAAGCAAAGAATAGCGACAAAAGTATAAGCACTGCATATTCCCGGTTGAGGATTAAAAATATTTCGAATACCGAACATCCGTTAATCTTGCGGATTCCGATCTCTTTGTTTCTTTTCTGAACAGAGTAAGATACTAATCCCAATAACCCGACAACAGCCAAAAATATATTGTATATGGCAAAAAACAGGATCGTATTCCGGATTGATCTGTAAATCATCATGGTGTTCTCATTATAAAAACAAGTTGAGAATTCTTCAAACTCAAAAGGATCGTATGGGAAAGCACTTTCAAATTCCTTTATAAGTATTTTTTTAGCCTCAGACATGCTGCCGGGAAGTACACGAAAAGCAAAATAATATTCTCTCGTCAGTATTTCCGGATTCAATACCAGGATAAGAGGTTCAATCCGGTTATGCATGTCTTTGTAATGATAGTCTTTAACGACCCCGACGATTCGCCAGCGATAATCGTTGATTCTTTTGCCAACCGGATTATCCCAACCAAAACATTTAGCGGCCGTTTCGTTGATGAGGCATGAATTTCCAATATCCGAAGGGAAATCACGCGAGAAATTTCTTCCGGCAACCAGCCGTATCCCGAAATTGTCTGCATAATCATAACTTACGGAATTGAACCGTACGTTTATTTTTTCGTCAGGCAATGCTCCTTCCCAGTTTATCGTTCTGCCTGCGGGACTTGTAAAAGGTAATTTTTCCGAAACGGAACCATTGAGAATTTCAGGATGTCTTATAAGCCTGTTCTTCAGGTCATCAAAATTACCTGCAGGAACTGATGATTTTAAACGTGTGTATAAAATACTTTCTTTTTCGAACCCCAGGTCTTTGTTGATCAGGTATGTTACCTGGATTGAAATAAACAACGTTATGCCGATAAGGAATATCGAAATGGCAAATTGAACTGTAACGAGCGTTTTTCGAAAGGATAACTTTCCGGAGATCCGATCGGAGGTTCCTTTTATCAGATTAACTATTTTAAGGGATGAAAGATATAACGAAGGGTAAATGCCGGATAGTAGTCCCAGCATTAAAAGAATACCGGTGGCAAAGACAATAAATTTCCACTGGTACAGTATACTCAATTCAATCTGTTTGTCTACTACCGAATTAAAAACGGGCAATATATAAATTGTCGCCAGGAACGAAAGTACCAAAGCAAAAAAAGCCAGAATTGTTGTTTCAAGCAGAAACTGAACAATGAGAACATTACGTTTACTG
>JASFVU010000235.1:0-5325 GCA_050049665.1 Bacteroidales bacterium
TTTCTCAGGTAAACGTCATTAACCTGTCCCCTCCGCTGATCATCACAAAACGTGAGCTGGACAATGCACTCGAGATTCTTCAGAATGCCATTGCCATAGAAACAAGTGACTATTGAGATCTTAATTCTTACATAAACAATCTGTATAATGAAAAAACTTGCATTTATCCTTATTTTGGTCAGTTTCCTGACCGATCTGCACGGAAAGGACAAATTCAAAACAAAGAACATTGTTCTGATCACTCTGGACGGTTTGCGCTGGCAGGAATTGTTCACGGGAGCCGACCCTGTTTTAACAGAGGATCCCGGCTATGTAAAAAATATACCAAAACTGAAAGCCGATTTCTGGGATGAAAGTCAGCCGGAAAGGAGAAAAAAACTCATGCCCTTTATCTGGACCACTGTCGCTGGCCAGGGCCAGATCTACGGGAACAGGGGGTTTGATAATAAAGTGGACCTAACCAATATGATGTGGTTCTCTTATCCGGGATACAACGAGATCCTGACAGGAAAGCCCGATGATAAGCGGATCAATTCCAACGATGCGGTAAATAATCCGAATGTTACCGTGCTTGAATATCTGAACAGGCAACCGGAATACAAAGGAAAGATCGCCGCATTCGGTTCGTGGAACATATTTCCTTACATTATCAACGAAGAAAGAAGCAAAATACCTGTTAATGCAGGCTTTGAGACAGCGGAGGGAGATGATCTGTCGGACATGGAAATGGCGCTCAATATCCTGCAGCCCGAGGTTCCCAGTCCCTGGGAAACCGTCAGGCTGGATGCTTTTACCCATCATTACGCTTTCGAATACCTGAAAAAAGACCGTCCGAAGATCATTTATATTGCCTATGGTGAAACAGATGACTTTGCTCATGATAAGGAATATGATTCTTATTTGCATTCGGCTGCCCGTGCCGATGATTTTATCAGACAATTGTGGGAATGGGTACAATCACAGCCCGGATATAAAGACCAGACGACTATGATCATAACCACAGACCATGGCAGGGGATTAAAAGACGAATGGACCAGTCACGGCAGTAAATACAGCCACTCGGATGAGACCTGGTTCGCTGTTATAGGACCCGATGTTCCTGCCCGTGGTGAGATAAGATCGCCCGGACAATATTACAACAATCAATACGCTTCGACTATAGCCATGTTACTGGGTTACGATTTTCAAAAGGAACACGAAGCGGGAGATCCGCTGGATATTCTTTTCATACAATAAGTTGGTTAGCTTTTATAAGTGCGGGGAAGGTTTATTTTGACCTTCCCTTTTTCGTGAGACTCAAATTCCAGGAACGAAGTGAACTGGAATTTGCCAGTCGAACAATCCCGATAGCAAGGCGTATCGGGATAGCCATTATCAAACGGAAACAATTCGAGACAACTGAACTTACAATAATAGCAGCTATTTTTCCAGGAACGAAGTGAACTGGAATTTGCCAGTCGAACAATCCCGATAGCAAGGCGTATCGGGATAAATGAGTTTAATTGGCTTCGCCGAGCTTCTCCTTCGTAGATTTACTTCGAAGAAGGAGCTCTCTCGCCTGAGGCGAGATCGGTTGGCTTCGCCGAGTTTCTCCCTCGTCGTTTTATTTTGAAGAAGGAACTTTCACGCCTTAGGAGTGATCGGTTCTCCGATGCCCCGCCTGTATACTGGACCGAACGGCCAATTTGTTCATCTTCCGTTTGAACAGTATTCCGGAAATGACCAGAATGACAACAGGCAAAATTCCGGCGATCACAGCAAACCGGACAATGAAATTATAGGCACTGATATTTACGGCAAAGAAGTTTTTTAATAAGAGAACTGCTATGCTGCCCAGGTACCCGGCAGAATCGGCGATATAGATCAGAAATCCGGCATTGCTCCTGTATCGGAGTATGGCGATCATCCGTTCAAACAGCATGCTGCCGAACGGCACATAGGCAAGGTATACCCCGATTCCCGTGAGAATTGACCATACTACCGGAGAGATCGGGTTAAGCTTCATCAGCAAACTGCTTATCCAGATCAGCAGGATACCTGCCGTGATCAAAAAGTAGTTGGCCAGAAAGGCGTGCCAGTTGTTCTTTATTTTACAGAGCGCCCCCAGGGCGATCAGAACACACAGGGCAACGGGTATTTCTGTCAGGGTAAAGATATTGCTCGAATCGGCATACCCCAGTTCCAGCCACATATCGGAAGCAAAATTATCCCTGAAATCGCGGTAAGCGGTCAGGTAACAATACACGATGATCAGGAAAAAGAGCGATCCCCCGAGATCAATGAAAAGTTTTTTTCTGTCTGCCCTGCTCATCGGAACGCGCTCACTGCGCATCCTCTTTTCATCAGGATCCGGAGGAGGGATCTTATTCAGCATCCAGATCCCGATCAGAAGAGGCGGGAGGTAGATCAGCCCCGTAACAAAAGGCATCCATACCTCGGGTACCGACAGGTTCAGGATAATCCATTTCCCCGTAGCCTTTACGGCGCCCGACGAGAGGATAAAACTGGCCGACAGACCGGCAGCAAGGATCTCCGTTACTTTTCTGCCTTCGAGATAGCTGAACACGATTCCCCAGATCATTCCGAGAGGCAGCCCGTTAAGGAAAAGAAAGATGATCCCGTAAGGGAAAGGGGCGACTGCAAACAGGAACAGGCTGAATTCGGCAAGCAGGATGAACAGGATAATGTATTTTCCCCGGTTGCCGGGATTCATAGCGGAAACAACCCTGATGCCGATAAATTTGGAAGTCATGTAACCCAATACCTGCGCTATGATCAGCAGGATCTTATAATCCATGTTCCAGAGCGTGTATCCTTCGTAAATGCCTGTGGAAAAAGGTTTCCGGAAAGCATACATACAAAAGTACGTAATGAAGGCGGCTGCAGAGGCATGGAAAGAAAACAGCAGTGCATGGTTACGCGTATACAGGGTGCTGAGGATTGTCCGGCTTTTGGATCGGTGCATTCTGTGAGCTTGTGAAGTATTTTCGCCAAGCTATGTATTTAAGGTTATCTGACCGTTAGCGGAATCTTGAATCTATCTTAAATCAGTGAGACTGTAATTTCAGGAATTCCTTCTGAAGGATCGGGACGTTAAATACCGGCACGAAAAGGAGTTGCGGATTAACGATTATGAAATACACAATTAACTTTTATTTAATGTTTTGTTAAGGTTAATTAAGGAAAAAGTGACAACATTTAATCAAACATATTTTCTCAATGGACAAACTACTGTTTACGCCCGGACCGCTTACTACAAGCCGAACTGTGAAGGAAGCCATGTTGCATGACATGGGCTCGCGCGACTTTGCATTCATTAAACTGGTAAAAAAAGTACGGGAGCATCTTTTGTATCTTGCCGGGGTCTCGGCAAAAGAGGGTTTTGATGCGGTGATCATCCAGGGATCCGGAACGTTCAGCCTGGAATCGGTACTGAGCTCAACGATCGCGCAAAACGATCATCTGCTGGTGCTGATCAACGGTGCTTACGGCAAGCGTATTCACAGGATCGCCGAACTTCATAAGATACATACTTCTCAGTTTGTTTCCGGGGAAAACAGTCCCCCTGATATCCGGGATCTGGAAGAATTTCTTGAAAGCAATCCTTCCGTAACCCATATTGCCATGGTTCATTGCGAGACTACAACAGGAATTATCAATCCGCTGACGGAGGTGGGCAGGTTGTGCCGTGAGTACGGTAAGATATTCATCGTTGATGCCATGAGCAGTTTTGGCGCTGTTTCAATAAACCTCAGAGAAGCCGGGATCGATTTTCTTGTTTCTTCTTCCAATAAGTGCATTGAAGGCATCCCGGGCTTTGCCTTTGTACTGGCCAGACTGGAGCACCTCCGGGCGGCAAAGGAACTGGCGCGGACGCTTACCCTGGATCTGCATGCACAATGGCAGGGACTGGAAGACAACGGCCAGTTCAGGTTTACTCCCCCGGTGCAGGCTATTCTTGCCTTTAATGAAGCGCTTGAAGAGCTCTACGAAGAAGGGGGGATAGAGGCCAGAGCCTCCAGGTATAAAAAGAACTACGAGATCCTGACAGCAGGGATGGATACACTGGGGTTTAAGTCCTACCTGGAAAAAGAATACCAAAGCTATATCATCACATCCTTTTTGTACCCTGCCCATCCGGAATTCAGCTTTGAGAAATTCTATTCCTTGCTGAACGAACGGGGATTTGTCATTTACCCGGGCAAATTGTCAAAGGTGGATTGTTTCCGGATCGGTACGATCGGACGACTGAATTCAGGACATGTTGAAAAGCTGCTGGAAGCCATTGAACAGGTCCTGAAAGAGATGGAGTGTTATCCGCTTTAAAATACAAATGTTTAGGGTATAATTCAGTCAACCAGCCTGTTTAGTATTCACAATTTTACGGGAAGTATTCGTATAGTCCTGATATTGCAGGAAAAAGAGAGATTACCCATTCCCGTTACCCCTGAAAAAAGCAAACAGGTTAATCAAATACATCTATATTTTCTTATAAGGGTAATTTACTTTTTCTCCTGAAGAGTGTTGTGCACATTATATTTTGGTCAGTCTTTTTTAAGCACGAGTCTTAATCCCAGGGCGATCATTATTGACCCGCTGATGTATTTTATCCGGTTTTGAATTGTCTTGCTTTTTCTGATCAATGCCCCGAATGTTCCTGCAAAATAACCGACAGTACCGAACCAGATCATTGCCATCAAAGATAAGATCAGTCCAAGCGATGTGAATTGCAGGATGGGCCGGCTGGTCTGAATATCGGCAAACTGCGGCAAAAAAGCCATGAAGGTTACAATAGCCTTTGGATTGAATACATTTGTAATGATACCCTGCCTGAATATATTCCTTTTTTTATTTTCGATTGTTATTTTGCTCTTTGCTGTTCCGTTCTTTTTAATTAACATTCTCAAGCCAAGGTATACCAGGTATCCGGCCCCGATGTATTTTATTATTAAGTAGGCTGTTCTTGAAGCCTGAATTATTGCTGACAGACCGAAAGCGGCAAATAATGTGTGAATTAACAATCCCGTGCTGATCCCGAATGCTGAAAGGACTCCTGCTTTGTTCCCCTCGGTTATCCCCCTGGTCGTAACATAAATAAAGTCAGGCCCGGGGGCAATTATTATGATCATCGATGAGATAAGAAATAAGGGAAAATTGATAATTCCATCCATAATTGTAATAGTATTTCGGTTAATAATTGTTAATGATCAATTGTTTTTATACTCCTCATTGAATCCCGCAAACGAAGTTAGTTTCAAATTTTCCCAACTTCGTCCGCCGAAGATTTGGTGAAGGCTGTGACCAGTATCGCTTCTGGTTTTGCAC
>JASFVU010000237.1:0-5320 GCA_050049665.1 Bacteroidales bacterium
GTTTTCAGGGAAGGCTTACGCAACGTTAGCCATCCGGTCGGATGTGAAGATCGTAAGCCTTATGCAGAATTCCTTCGAGGTTATTGAGAATAAGAAGTCAGTTTCGGTTGAAAGTTTTTCGCCCGAACTAAGCGATGATCTGTTCGGCACAAAGGTAACGGATGTCTCAAAACAAACAGGGAAACTCATACTTACGGATGCCGAGATCGTTGTTTCCGGCGGACGGGGCATGAAATCACCCGACAACTGGGGAGTTATTGAAGAACTCGCCGGTCTGCTTGGCGGGGCAACAGCCTGTTCGAGACCGGTTTCCGATGAGGGATGGAGACCTCACGAAGAACACACGGGACAAACAGGTAAGATCATTGCCCCGAACCTCTATATTGCAGTAGGAATCTCCGGTGCAATTCAACATCTGGCAGGGGTGAGTTCCTCAAAGACAATTGTTGCTATCAACACCGATAAGGATGCCCCTATATTCGAAGCTGCCGATTACGGAATTGCAGGCGACGCATTAAAGGTAATGCCTGAGTTTATTCAGGCAGTGAAAGATGCCAAAGCATAAGCCTGCCGATTATTCAAAGGATGAATATTAAACAAGGCATTTGCCTGATAAAACTGACCTGAATATGTCAACTCAACTGATTTTTGCTGTCTGTCTTTTGGTAACACTCGGAGTGTTTACTTACACGGTCGTGCGGTTTGTATCGTATTTCAAATTGACAAAACCGGCTTTCCCTGTGAAAGATATCGGAAAACGTATTGGCGTCATGACAAAAGTTGCATTCGGCCAGACCAAGATATTCCGTTGGCCCGTCATCGGATTTTTGCATGCCCTCGTATTCTGGGGATTTTGTGTGATCCTTATCGGCAGCATTGAAATGGTGATCGACGGACTGGCAGGCACTGACAGGGCACTGAAATTTCTCGGTCCCGTATATGACTTTATCATGGCTTGCGGAGACATATTTGCCTTCATCATTGCCATAGCCATTGTGGTTTTTCTGGTAAGGAGGATGTTTATGCATGTGAAGAGGTTCAGTGGCATTGAAATGAAACACAAATCACACAGGGACGCAAATTTTGCACTTGCCCTTATTCTGCTGCTTATGATCACCCTTCTGGCTATGAATATTGGTTATGTTGCCGTCCACCGGGAAGAGCTTGTCGGAATGTACCCTGTGAGTCAGGCTATTGTTTCTGTTTTTCATATCGGGCCGGGCCATGTTATGCATGTGTTGCAAAATGTGAACTGGTGGGCCCATATACTGCTTATCTTCTTCTTTGCCAATTACCTTCCTTATTCTAAACATTTCCATGTATTTATGTCCGTACCGAATGTTTTTCTCAGCAGGCTCGACCCGCTCGGGAAATTACCGAACATGGAACATGTTACCAGGGAGGTGAAACTGATGATGAATCCCGATACTGCCTTTGCGGCCGCACCGGAAGGAGAAGAGGCGTCCGGGAGATTCGGGGTGCTGGATGTTGAAGATGTAAGCTGGAAAAATTTTCTGGATTCCCTGGCCTGTACCCAGTGCGGGAGGTGTACTTCGGTCTGTCCTGCTAACATTACGGGAAAACTGTTATCTCCCAGGAAGATCATCATGGATGTAAGGGCAAGGATGAATGAGAAGGGCCCCGGACTTGTTAAGAACGGGAAAGAATATGCCGACAATAAATCGCTGATAAGAGATTACATTACAGAAGAAGAACTATGGGCATGTACAACATGTAATGCCTGTGCTCAGGAGTGTCCTATCAATATCAATCACCCGACCCTGATCGTTGATATGCGAAGATACCTGGTGATGGAGGAAGCAGCGGCACCTGCAGAACTGAATGCCGTTTTTACCAACATAGAAAACAATGGGGCTCCATGGCAATTTTCTCCTGAAGACAGATTGCTCTGGACAGAATAATTCGTTCATTAAGTTTATTAATTGATACAACATGGCAACCAAAGAAAAGATAAATGTACCTGTGATGGCCGACCTGACAGCCAAAGGAGAAAAACCCGAGTATTTATTCTGGGTGGGGTGCGCCGGTGCTTTCGATGACAGGTACAAAAAGGTCGCAAGGGCATTTGCCAAAATCCTGA
Source organism: Bacteroidales bacterium (assembly GCA_050049665.1). Taxonomy (GTDB): domain Bacteria; phylum Bacteroidota; class Bacteroidia; order Bacteroidales; family UBA10428; genus UBA10428. The sequence goes on from JASFVU010000237.1 coordinate 2,102, forward strand.
ATCATCTCGGGACAACCTATGCCGTGCTTGGCACCGAAGAATCCTGTACCGGTGATCCTGCCAGACGGGCTGGAAATGAGATGCTGTTTCAAATGCAGGCCCTTAGCAACATCGAAATTCTGAACAGATATGATGTCAGGAAGATCTTAACGATCTGTCCTCATTGCTACAACATTTTTAAGAATGAATACCCCGATCTGGGAGGTCGTTATGAAGTGATCAATTATACGGAATTTCTGAACAAGGAGATCGATAACGGGAATCTGAAGGTTGATTCCGGTCTGTTCAAAGAGAATAAGATCACGTATCATGATCCTTGTTACCTGGGCAGGGCAAATAAGATATATGAAGCTCCCCGGAAGGTTTTGGACAGCATTCCGTCAGCTAAAGTAGAAATGGACAGGAGCCGTAGTTTTGCCCTCTGCTGTGGTGCCGGCGGAGCACAGATGTTCAAGGAGGCGGAGAAAGGTTCAAAAGAGGTGTTTATCGAGCGTACGGAAGAGGCACTTAATACCGGTGCCGATATCATTGCAACAGCCTGTCCGTTTTGTATGACCATGATGACGGACGGCATAAAATACAAGAACAAGGAAGAGGAGATCAGAAACTTTGATATTGCCGAACTCATAGCCTTGTCTGTCGGATTGTAGATGAAGCCTTAAATTTATTTAACTCATAGTAATTCAATAATTAACAAGCAATGGAAAACCTAAAAAGCGGTGAATTTTTAGTAAAGGAAGTCGATAAAGACAGCATATTCATTCCTGAAGAATTTGATGAAGAACAATTGATGATCAAACAAACCTGCCAGGACTTTCTGGAAACAGAAGTTTATCCGAATGTAGAGAAACTGGATAAGCAGGACCGTGAATTAATGAAGGAAATATTGAAGAAATCCGGGGAACTGGGTCTTATGGGGATCTCCGTTCCGGAAGAGTACGGTGGATTCGGACAGTCATTTGTCACACAAATGCTTGCTGCAGAGGCAATAGGGGCCGGATACTCTTTTTCAGTGGCATTTATGGCTCATTGTGGTATCGGTACCTTGCCGATCATGTATTACGGGAACGGCGAACAGCGTGAAAAGTATGTTACAAAACTGGCATCGGGAGAATACCTGGGAGCTTATTGTCTTACGGAACCGGGAGCAGGAAGCGATGCAAATGCCGGGACCACCAATGCAAAATTATCGGAAGACGGAAAGCATTATATCCTGAACGGACAAAAAATGTGGATCACGAATGCGGGTTTTGCCGATATACAGACCGTATTTGCAAAGATCGACAACGACAGGGTGCTGAGTGCATTCATTGTTGAGAGCAGCTATCCGGGAGTAGTGATCAATCCCGATGAGCATAAGATGGGCATCAAAGGGTCCTCGACAGCACAGATTTTTTACAACGATGTAAAGGTGCCTGTGGAAAACCTCCTGGGAGGAAGGGGCAAAGGATTCAGAATAGCCCTCAGCATCCTTCATATGGGAAGGATTAAACTGGGAGCCAATGTATTGGGAGCTGCTAAAAAAGCGATCAACGACTCGGTGAAGTATGCCAATGAAAGAAAACAGTTCGGCGTTCTGATATCCACGTTCGGTACCATAAAACATAAACTGGCGGAACAGGTGATAAGGACATTTGCAGCCGAATCGGCAAACTTCAGGGTAAGCAAAGACATCGACGATCTGCTGAACAAATACATGGAAGAAGGATGCGACAAAGGAAAGGCAACTATTGACGCTATCAGCCATTATGCCGTGGAAGCTGCAATTCTGAAAGTGTATGGTTCGGAAGTACTCGATTTTGTTATTGACGAGGCAGTGCAGATACACGGAGGAATGGGATATTCGGCAGAAATGGCCGTTGAAAGGGGATACCGCGATTCAAGGATCAACAGGATATTTGAAGGGACCAATGAGATCAATACTCTGCTTGTGGTCGATACCGCTATGAAAAGGGCTATGAAAGGTGATTTTGAACTTTTTGGAGAAGCAGAAAAGCTCTATGCATCCATGGATAAAATTACCGGAGGAAAAACTTCGGGAGAAGATTATTCACAGGAAAAGATGAGGTATATCAAAAACTTTAAAAAGGCTACCCTGCTGCTTATTCATGCCGCAACAAAAACATTTGAGAAAAAGCTTGTTTATGAACAGGAGATTTTGAATAATCTTTCAAAGATGATCATTGAAATTTACGTAGCGGAATCCGCCGTGTTGAGGGTTCAGAAAATGGAAGGGCTGAAAGGGAAAGATGAAACAGACTATTACAGGAACATGCTGGATGTGCTTGTATTCGATTCCGTCTCAAAGATCAGAAAAGCGGCTTACGATGCAGTTTATTCGATCATCGCAGGTGATGAGGCTGAAAAAATTGCCGGTGCTGTTGATACCCTTACCAAAGTAGCGGGTGTTAATACAAAAGATGCACGCAGGAAAATTGCTGATAAGCTGATAGAAGATAATGCCTATAGGTTTTAACGGAGAAGCACTGCTCTGTATTTATAAAAAAGCCTGATAAACAATTATCAGGCTTTCTTAATTTATATATCCTTTATAAAGATCATTCGGATGATGCCCCGAGATTTATATTGATGCCGATGGCAACGATCCAGACATCTTTGTCATACGTTTCGTTTTTCCAGGTCACATAACCGGCTTGTCCGGCGAAGTTGTGCTGCTTTTCACCGCTACCTTCCTGGTACATGGTATAAGAACCGGCAAGGTTTACATTCAGCATGGGGCTAATCCGGAGTTCAAATCCGCCTCCTATGGTACTGGATGGCAAGCTGTAGCTCAGGTCGGACTGGTAATCTCCTGATGCTCCCGATTTGGTATAGAGGTATCCTCCGCTGACAGCAAATTTTTCACTGATATCGTATTCCAGACCTAAGGCCAGCTCATACAGATTGGCATCCAGGTATTCTTCCCTGCCGTTCCAGTCGGCCTGTTTGTCGAAGTAATAATGAAATCCGGTGGATATCAGAAGTGGTTCCAGAGGGCGGTAAGTTGCCCCTATAACCAGTTGTGCCGGAATGTCTACTCTTGATTTCTCACCGTCAACATATAGTCCGCCTCCGTCTTTTTCGTCTTTGACTTCGGTAGTATATTCCAGTTTTGTGTTGAATTCGTATTTTAAGGCCACGTTGAATTTCTCAGAAGGTTTGATATCGACACTAATGATCGGAGTGACTCCCTGTGCAGTAAGCTCCACGTCTACTTCC
>JASFVU010000238.1:0-5316 GCA_050049665.1 Bacteroidales bacterium
AGCCTGATGATCCGGTAACCGACATTCCCCTTTGGTTTTGATAAGCCATGTCAAGTAATTTCCGGATTGTCTTCCAGTTTCGTGTTGAAGCACGTACCTTCAGCCGGTGTTCAAAAAAGTTATTATTCAGCTTGGTCATGCCATAGCCGTTCGGAAGGAACAGGTATACCCTGCCTTTCATCAGAACAAATTCATCAGGACCGTCATCCGGTGGGTACAGATGATCAACATTTTCCCCGGGAGGCTCTTCAAACAGGATGGTAACATAAAGTTTATCCGTTTCTTTTTCCGGAACTTTCAGGAAAGGGTTCTCATTTGCTAATGCCGTGAGTTCATCCCGGTTTAGCACGGCAACAGGGACTTCAAAATGGTATTTTTCGGAGATCTTTTGTTCAATAAGCTGTTCAAGGGCTCTTTTCTCCGGATTCCGGCAGGTAAATACTATGTTACCGCTCTGGATATAGGTCTGAACGTTTGAAAATCCCAGTTCTTCGAGATGAGCCCTAAGATCAGCCATGTTGATCAGTTTCTGGCCGCTTACATTGATCCCCCGGAGAAAAGCTATATATGTTTCCATGTGTTTATGACAGAAACGAAAGTATACAGCAGATTGTTTAAAGAATGTTTTTCCGGGAAAAAATACGTCAGCAGATTACATCCCCATTTGTTTCAATGCTTCATAAACCAGGAATGCCGGCCAGACAATGGCTTTCAGGAACCCAAAGACCCCCATCCAGAAGGTTGTGGCATGAACGATGTAATAAATGGCAGCGCCGATAAATCCGAGTCCGTAGACTGCTCCGGCAGGAGCGCCTTTTTGAATGTCATTTTTCATGTTTTGTTGTTTTTTTTATTAAAAATTGGTCATGTATGAATGCAGTTCATATGGCAATCGGAATGGAAATATCATACAAGATATAAAATAAAATCTTAAATTGTCAAGGTGCCGGGTTGAATCCTGAGAGAGTAGTAAAAGGTTGTTAGCTTGTTAACTGGGTACTTGGTACTAGGTGCTGGCAAAGTAGCCTTCCCCGTAGTTCAGATCATTCAGTCCGGTATACAGAAACCTGTCGTTCTCTATTGTCAGTTGAATGGTATCTGTCATTACTCCGTTCACATAGTCTGCCCTGAAATATCCGGTATAGTTACCGGATTTCAGCAAACCGTTTTCGACGGATTTTCCGCATGAAGCGATAACCGCGACAAGTAAAAGATACAGGATTACATATTTCATAGTAAAGGGATTTCCGGTAAGATGCAGAAGACTAGTGTGTTGATTCCTAAGTTAACTTACTAAAATATACTGTATAAATCAGTATGTATCATCTATTTAAATATAAATAATAAGTTAGCTAATTAAGTAATCATGACACTAGCCGGGGGTTGCTTTACTTGGATATTATACTTGTCCGGAAATCGTTTACCCGGGGTTAATTGCTATGTTAGTTTTTAACAAACTTTCCGACACATACACGGGAGCTGTTTTCAACTGACACAAAATAGATCCCGGGCTTAAGAGAGGATATCTGAATGGTGCGATTTTTCGATATCCCTGTTTTCATTACCATACCCTGTGAATTATAAATTATGTACCTGTTATCATTCTTTCCTGCAATTGACAGTGTTATATCGTCGGTTGCAGGATTCGGATATAACCGTATTTTTTTCAGACTGTTTTGCGTCAGGGCCGAAACATGATCCAGGGGATAATTTCTTAATGAATGGACTACCTGGTATTGTCCCCCGACAAAGGACAAATGCAAATACTCAACAGAATCACCGTTGATAATGACAGCGCATGCCATGTTCAGGGCCACGTCGGGAATTAATATCTTTTTTTCTATCCCTGCGGTGCATCCCGCACAGTTTTCTGTTTCAGAAACCAACTGGGCATAATTTATCTGTTCTGCCCCGGATAATGACACGGCCATTCTTCCGGTGAATTTAGGGTGTAATACTTCACTCATTATTGTCCCGTTTCCTTCCTGCCAGCTGTCAACATAGTCCATAACCGTTTGCTCTGCTTCACTTGCCGAACCTTCTTCCGTTGCACTATGATAATCCCAGATTGCATTCAGTATCTTCCACTGATTACCAAATTTCACAAGGTGTAAATAATCGATATATGCTTCTGATTTAGCTTTGGCAAGTGCCATGTTCCCTGTTTGATGCAATATCTCAATGTCTTTCCGGCCGGTTTTTAAATTACTTATGCAACCTGTACATGAGTTCACGGCATTCAGCATCCAGTTATATGAGACTTCGGAAACCGTTGTTGCGGACGTGACTTGCCTTTTTGCCAGTTCAGGATGCAATGCGAGCTCCATCTGTTCTTCAATTCCTGCATACCAGCTTGTAATATAATTAAAAGGAGCTTGTCTGGCTCCCAGATAATCCAGGGCTTCCGCATCAACCCAGTATGTTCTTGAATTTCCGGCAGAGCCGTTTCTTGAAAAGAAGAAATATTTTTTATCGGGAGAGAACCTGAGTCCGGATTCAGTTGAATCCGTATTGTAATTGGATGAAAGCATTTCCGCATCCGACCAAAGAGTATCTTCGTTCCTGTAACAGACATATACATCTCCGTTACGGACAAACAGAAGCATGCTGTCCGATAACACGGGATAGCTTTCTTCTTCATCTGAATTTACATGGTCTTCCGGAGCGATCGCTGATCTGTGGTAATTATCCTGAACAGATGAATAGTAAATATCTTGTTGCCCTGATCTGTCCGATACAAAAAACATTGAACTGTCGGAGGTAATGAATGGCTGATCCTCATTGCTGTCAGCGTTGTTGATCGAGTCTCCCATCATCACCGGAGTTTCCCAGCCGTCAGCATTTCTTTCAACGTACCAGATGTTTGAATATTCGGAAGGATCTTCTTTGTCAGAGCTGTAAAAGATGGTATTTCCGGAGGGTGAAAAACAGGGATTGGCTTCATTGAAATTGTCAGCAAATCCTGAGAAAGGTGCGATCTCAGGCTCTGACCAGGAACCTTCACTGTAAACTCTGTACATAATGACCTTCAGGTCACCGTTCGTTCCTGTATAATACATTTCCTTACCGTCAGGTGAGAAAACAGGTCCGACTTTCAGGTCTTCTGAAGTGAAATTATCCGGATCGAATTCTTCGGGATAATAACCCGGTACCGTTTGTCCCGGATAGTCAATCGGGTCACCCTGCGCTGAGAGTGACATTCCTGAAAGTATAAGGCAGCAGACTGCCAGTGAAATTTTATAATACATAATTGAAACAGTTTTGGTTAAACATACCTGTATGCAAAAGATGCAATACAAGCAGCTAAAAAACTATTTTTCATACAGTAAATCGACCGAATGGATGCAGCAGTACTTTTTGAAGGGTTACCAACGTCAGGTAATTACCGGCTATGGTATATTTTGTCAGATAAAGATGTTCTGTAATTTTTTCTGAATTCTTTCGGTGTAATTCCTGTATACTTCTTAAAGGCCGAATTAAAAACAGATTTTGAATTGAAACCGGCTTCATAGGCAATAGAAAGGATATTCTTGTGAGCATATTCCTTATCGCTAAGGTATTTTGTGCACTCTTTTATCCTGTACCAGTTCAGAAATTCATAATAACTCATGTTCATGGTCTCATTGATGATCTGCGATAGTTGTCTTTCGGGAACTTCTATTTGCCTGGCAAGTTTTTTTAGTGAGAGCAGGGAGTTACGGTATGCTTTACTATCATTCATATGAGATATCAGTTTCTTTCTGTAATAATTTTTTTCATTGTCATTTAATCCTGAATACCTGTACTTTTCATTTCCGTTAAAAAAGTGGGGTCTGATCAACAACAGGTAAAGGAGAGTATTAAAAAACAGGAACGATACCAAAAAGAAAAGGTTTATTGATTCAGTGCATCCCTGATAGTATGCTGAAACATCCCAGAGAATAAAAAACAAAAGTTTTGTCAGCCAGATGAGAAAACACCCGATTACAAGAAGAGCCAGCCATGCCAGATGATTTTGTTGTGGTATTGTTCTCAGGAGTTTACTGACAGGGATCCCCCGGCGGTTTAATAGTCTAACGGATGCATGGAAATAGACATAGGACTGGACGAATGCAAAACTGCCTATTATGATATGATTGAAGCGGCAGGTAATCGGGATGTGTATGTAATAAAATTTGATGATCAGATAACTTACGACCAGTAAATAAGGAAGTGTATGGATCATATCTTTCCTGTTTAAGGAAAAACCGGGCATTAGCTTGTATCTGATGTAGAAATACAATAACGGGCCTACCAGGAAAACAATTTGATTGCCGATATGAGCGTAACCTGCAATACTTCCTGTTCCTCTTATGCTTAACAGCAGAGAACAGATGATCATGATTGTATAGCTAAATATCAGTCCGGCCAGGATAAGGTTCACCGGGAAAATTTTTCGTTTTGAGTGAATAAAATAGCTTCCGAATAACACCGATTGAAATGCGGCTATTATACTGGTTATTTGTATTATACTGAAAGTCATGATATACAAAGTTTATTTTTTAGACAACCGGACCTACTGTTACACTAACAGACGTTGCTGTATTTTTTCCTGGTGCCTGTTTGATGGACTTACCTGTCAGATTCCTTTTATATCATGCGCAACCATATCATCACGGCCATTGTAAATGAAACAACAATTGCGGATTTTACTATTTCAGCATATTTTTTATTTACCTGTTTGCCGGCAAACGCTTTTCTGTTTCTTCCAGGAATTCGTTGAGGACTTTTATATATTCTTCGGGTCTGTCGGCTGTTATTGCATGGCCGGAACCTTTGATAATTACACTTTTTGAGTTTTCAACCAATTCCTGGTATTGAAAAAGGGTTTCCGCACGCACCTCATCATATTCACCGGCAATAAAAAGTACAGGCAGCTTTAATTCATGCAGGCGGTCAATGCGATCGAAATTTTTAAGTGTACCCGTGGCATTGAATTCCGTCGGCCCCCACATGTAAAGATATATTTCTTCATTAAAAGGTCCGGCGTCTTTGCAATAATCGGATTCTCTCCGCAGCCCGGCTGTTCTGGACAGGTAGCGGATATAAAAGGAATCCGTGGCTGCTTTGTAAGCAGGGGCACGATAGTTTTTCAGGGCTTCATATTTTGCTATGGTATCCTGGATCTCTTCAGGCAATCCGCCTAACAGGATTTTTGCATCTTTCATCCATGTTTCGGTGCTCAGATAAGGCCCTGAGAAGATGACCGACACAACTTCTTCCGGGTGTTGAGTGAGCATATACTCAATAACAACGGCAGCTCCCCAGGAACTGCCTAGCAGGTGGAATGCTTTCAGA
>JASFVU010000239.1:0-5308 GCA_050049665.1 Bacteroidales bacterium
GATATAACCCGCACGACAGGTTTGAAATGAATGAAAATTCAAAGGTCAGATTCCTCAAAGGTGACTTGTTACATTATTCTTATCATACCCTCAGACAACATATCAACCAGGCTAACCACTTTGCCTATGTAGGGGCTAAAACTGCTTATTCCAGAGGAAAACGCTCGAATACGTTGTTGATAATTCTTAAACCCACATGGAAGTTTTTCAGGGACTTTTTTCTGAAGCTCGGAATTCTGGACGGTTACTACGGATTTGTCATCAGCATCATTTCAGCCCATGCAACGTTCCTGAAATACATCAGGTTAAGAGAAATACAAAAGTCCGGGAATGAACAGAAATAATGATTTCAACAGTATTTACTGATATTATATGAAACTTTCAATGATGCCCAGCAATTTTGCCCTGTCGATGGGTTTGGATATGTAGCCGTTGAACCCTTTCTGCAGAATGTTCTTTTCATCTTCTGATCTTGCATAAGCTGTTTGTGCAATAATGGGTGTTTTGGCATTTTTTCTTCTGATTATCGAAGTAGCCTCATACCCATCCATTCCCGGCATTTTAATATCCATCAATATAAGATCGAATGTCTGTTCATCACACAATTTCACCGCGTTTATTCCATTTTTTGCCCATAGTATTTTTACATTCAGTTTTCTCATCATTGCTTTCAGCAATTCGTAGTTAGACATTTCATCTTCTACAACAAGTATTTTTTTTTCTTCACCGGAAGAAACATTTTCAGAATTGTTGTTTACAACTTTCATATTGCATTTTATAGGATAATTGATATTCCATGCTCCGGCAGGAAATATATAACTGCTTAATGCAGACCCGGGTACCTCAAAAGTAATATTAAATATTCTTAAATCAAAAAGTCATCTGTTTTCCGAAGCATTTGCCCGGACAAACATTCCATGCAGGAATTATCAAGGTATTGATAAATAATTAGAAGAAATGAAATACAGCACAATAAAACCGGAAACATGAATTCTTTATACTATAATAAATATAAATAAGCTTTTTTTGGTATTTTTTATTATTTTGTTTTATTACCCCTATTTTTTAAGGGGTATACTTTCATTTTTTATATCTTTTTTAATTTCTACCCTATATTTTGATAGGGTATATTAATTTTATTTATATATTTGCAATGTCAATCAATTAATAACTTAATATTTTTAGCTATGAAAAATTTCAAAACATTACTTCTTGCGTTGATGATGGTAACCTTCATGGTTCCTGTTTCAATTCTTGCACAAGAGGAAGAAGAAGAATCATCCGCCAGTATTGATGCCGGAATGGACATTTACAGCAGCTACATCTGGCGTGGTGCCAAATTCGGTTCAGGTCCCGCGTTTCAACCCTGGGTTGAGGGAGCTATTGGAAATTTAGTCATAGGAGCATGGGGTTCGGTAAACGCCAGTATTGATGAAGCCCTGGAAATGGACTTATATATTGGCTATAGTTTCGATTTCGGATTAAGCATCGGGGTGACAGATTACTATTTTGGTCATATCGATGGTGATTCAATAGGGTTTGAAGACGGTGAGACTGTTTATGAACAGCTCGGTTTCTTTGCTTATGACGAAGCGCATTACATTGAACCGAACATTGCCCTGGAGGTCGGAGATTTCAGTGCTATGGCTGCCTACATGTTTGTTCCCGGATTTGATGAGGGCGACATTTACCTGCAGGCAGGATATTCTTTCGGCGCACTTGATATTACGCTTGGAGCCGGTGATGGTGCATACACCGATGACGGAGAGTTTATGTTATGTAACATAACCATCGGGACTTCAAAGGAAATTGCGATCACTGAGAAATTTTCTTTGCCGATCTCGGGAGGGGTTACTCTTAATCCGTCTACTGAGGGGTTCTTTATTTATGCAGGAATTTCTTTCTAAATGAAATCCTGATCTGAAAAGCAATTATTTAATTAAAAATACGCCTTTATGAAAAAAGTAGAAGCTATTATTCGAAAAACAAAGTTCGATGAAGTAAAAGATGCTCTGCACGAAGCCGGAATTGAATTTTTCTCATTCTGGGAAGTGCGTGGTGTCGGAAAAGCTACGGAAGCCAGAGTTTATCGCGGCATCAAATACGACACCAGTACCATCGAGCGTATTCTCATCTCTATTTACATGAGAGATAAATTCCTTGAACCTACCGTAAACGCGATACTCAATTCTGCAAAAACAGGTGCGGTTGGAGATGGAAAGATTTTCGTTTCTGAAATTCAGGACTCTTACAGAATCCGGACAGGAGAAAAAGGCGATAAGAGCCTGTATATAGAAGGTGAAGAATAAGTTTAATCAGTTTCATTAAAAATAATTCATTATGGAAGAAACATTGACAACATTACCTGATGCAGCAGAAGCTGTGATTGGTTTAGATATATCCATTAACAACATATGGTTGCTGGTAACTACATTTCTTGTAATGTTCATGCAGCCGGGATTTGCTCTTGTAGAAGCCGGGTTTACCCGCTCAAAGAACACCGCAAATATCCTGATGAAAAACCTTATGGATTTTAGCGTTGGCTCTATAACGTACTGGCTTATAGGTTATTCTATTATGTACGGAGATTCAATCGGAGGCTTAATCGGAAATCCTGCAACAAGCTTTGCTTTTAATGCCGTAGAAGACAGCTATGGCGCAGGGTATTCTGATTTTTCCGATCTGATGTTCCAGACAGTATTTGCGGCTACGGCTGCTACCATCGTATCGGGAGCAATGGCGGAAAGAACAAAATTCAACGCCTATCTGGTATTCAGTCTTGTGATTACCCTTATTATATACCCTGTTTCAGGTCACTGGACATGGGGTGGCGGATGGCTGTCCGAACTCGGGTTCATCGATTTTGCCGGATCCACCATCGTTCATTCGGTCGGTGCATGGGTAGGACTGGCAGGTGCAGCCATGCTGGGACCAAGGATTGGTAAATATGTCAACGGTAAAGCAAAGGCCATACCCGGACATAACCTTGCTTACGGAGCACTCGGTGTATTCATCCTGTGGTTCGGATGGTTCGGTTTTAACCCCGGATCGGAACTTGCCGCAACAGGAGGAAGTACTTCTGCTATCGCCCGCGTTGCATTGACTACAAACCTCTCAGCCGCTGCAGGAGCAGTTGTTGCCATGCTGACTGCATGGGCACGGTATAAGAGGCCTACCTTATCTCTTTCTCTTAACGGCGCCCTGGCAGGCCTGGTGGCTATCACAGCAGGATGTGCTGCCGTTAGTCCTTTTGGTGCCATTGTCATTGGTGCTGTTGCAGGTTTTGTACTTGTATTCTCGGTTGAATTTATCGACCAGGTATTGAAAGTTGATGATCCGGTCGGTGCCATTTCGGTGCATGGCGTATGTGGTGCATTGGGTACGTTAATGGTCGGACTTCTTGCTACCGACGGTGGATTATTTTATGGCGGCGGATTCAAGCAACTTGGCATTCAGCTCGTAGGGGTAGTATCCATCGGTGCCTGGGCACTCATAACAGGATTTATCTTATTCAGCATATTAAAAGCTACAAACGGATTGCGCGTGTCTCGCCGGATTGAAGAAGAAGGCTTAGATATCTATGAACATGGGGAGGGAGCTTATAATTAGTAGTACACGAATCCCTATATTGTCTGATGAAAGAGGTTGCTCTCCCGGAGTAACCTCTTTCTTTTTTGTATGATATTCTCCTGTTAATATAAATTGATCCCGACACGTATTGAAAGCCTTTTATAATGGACAACACCATCCACATCCCCTACGTAAGGGTCTGTTCTCGTATAGTTGATTTTGTTGTACCTGAAGCCCACAGCCACAAAAAACGCACTCATCCCGGAAAAAGGAAATATAATCCCTGCTTCAAGATTGGTCATCACACCTCCCGAGAAATCATCATAGGCAACCATGAAGTCTCCCGGACCTTCAAGTGAAAAGGAATAACCACCCGAAAGGCCAAAAAACAGATTTGTGTTCTTTACAGGATAGTATGCTTTCAGGTTCAGGGCTAAAGGCATGGTAGCCTCACTCAGTAATTCATAGCCTATCAATGCTCCGGCAGCAAAGTACCTGTTAAACCGGTATCCGTGTTCGGTTATCGCACTGAAAGGAGCCGTCTCGCTGTTACTGGATGCGCCAACCAATGCACCAAATGAAATATAATTTACATAACCTTTTTCTTTAACCATATTTTTATCCCTTGTTACGGGAACCTTTTCTGTTTTTTCTATTTTGCTCTGTCTGTACACAAAAATACTTCCGCAGCAGGTTTCAATTTTCACTCTTTCACCATCACTTTCAACAATGGTTCCTTTTATTATGCTGCCGTTTTTAAGAAAAACAACATCCGTATATTTCTGAGCATACAGGGAAGAAAATGAGACGATCAGAAGAGAGAGAAACAGCAATACGATATGTTTCATGGTATACCTTTTTTTATAAACCGGTTAAAACAGTTTCATTCATCGTTGATCCTGAATTATGTAGACGGAATAACGATCACGAAGGTTGCGAAACACAAAAAATATCCGGTCAACGCAACTATTTACCGGGCGTTCACATCATTATCAAAACCTCAAATTAAATACGACATATGAAAACACATATCCGAAACCTCCTTTTACTGGCACTGACCATAGCAGCCTTTTCCTGCAAAGACAAAATTGAAGAGACTTACCTGGTCAATGCCCCCGTATACCTGAGTTATGAGGATTTACGGTCTCCGGTAAATGTCAAATCCGCTGAGGATATCATTGAGCCGGGAAAAATGTATTTTAAAGACAAGTTCATCTATGTAAACGAATACAAGAAAGGAATACATGTCATTGACAACCAGGATCCGGCTGATCCTCAGGTTATCAGGTTCATTGAGATTCCCGGAAACGTAGATCTTGCTATCAAGGGAAATATCCTGTATGCCGACTCATACGTAGATCTTATTGCCATTGACATCAGTGACATGAACGACATCAAAGAAGTAGCAAGGATCGAGGATGCATTTCCCTACATGATCCCCGAATACTCCGATGGTATTGTCGAGGATGTTTCCGAAGAAAAAGGCGTAGTCACCGGCTGGCATAAGGTTGAAAAAACAGAAGAAGTCAAACCTGTCCAACTCAGCTACCAGTATTATCCGTATTATGATGTATTGTATTTTTCCGAAGCGGTGAATGTGCGCAGCACAACGAATAGCGGCGGAAACCAGAGTTTTGGTGTTGGCGGATCCATGGCACGCTTTACCTTATTCGATAACTACCTGTATGCCGTGGATAACTCTATGCTTCGGTTATTTAACGTATCGGAATCAACTAAT
>JASFVU010000241.1:0-5307 GCA_050049665.1 Bacteroidales bacterium
AAGTCCTCATTATTAAAGTCTATTTCGTTCAGAAAACTGAAATACTCAGAAGAAAGTTGAAAGGAGCCGGGCTTGATTCTATTTAAGTAGGGATGTAAAATTCTATACTGCATTAAATCCGTCAAAGCTCGATATTTTATAGAATTATTTACAAATTCCCTGAATTGGTTGCAGGGATTGTTTCTTTCAATAAAAGCATTGACCTTCTTTAATTGTAAAGTTGTTCGTTCTTCAATATATTCTTTGTATTCCTCAGGATTCAGGTTTTTGAAAGCATCATGATCTGTTTCCCCATTCCAGACTGAGTCCACCATAAATTGCCAATACTTCAGATAATCCCGGTTCATTTCTTCACCGTCACCGGTTATTCGGAAATAATTATACCTGTCGGTTTCATGTGAAAGTTGAGTATTTAACAGGTCTGAGTCGATGGTAATATAAATACTGTCGCCCGGGCTTATATAGAAACTGAAATTTTTTTTAAAAACCATGAGATATTCCTTGGGGTAAAACTGTTGGAGACTGAGCTGAAAATGTCCGCTATCATCAATATAAACAGTATGGTTTTCCCGATTACCAAAAGGATTGTCTACATAAAATTGAATGGACTGGTATTCCGGTTGAATTTCAAAATTTGTAATTTCTCCGGATATGATTACGTGATTATCCTTAATCTCATCTTTTTTACAACCAACTATTATAAGTCCGAATGTAAAAAATAATAGAATTTTTTTCATGGTCTAAAAACGTACAATGTTGTCTTTAAATTGCCCATATCGTTCCCCGCGGTAAGGCAATGTTGCGTTTTCCGTGCTGCGTTCATGTCTACCGTGAGCCGTTTTTATGCCAAGATACAAAACTTTTGCAACCAGCTAACACAAGCAATTTGCTTTACCGTGTGTTGTGCGTTCGGCGATTATCCTAATTCGACATTAAAATTAATCTTAGCATTCAATGCTCTAAAAACTTTCAGTATCGTATCAAATCGTGCATCAGTTAGATTGTTCTCAATCTTAGAAATCTGAGCTTTTTTAACACCAACTAATTCTCCAAGTTGTGCCTGTGTCAAATGTTTTTCTTCTCTAATCCTTTTGATAGTTTGCCCTAAAATATCAAGACGTAACTCTTCCTCAAAAGCATCTCTATCACTTGTTCCAATCTCGCCTATATGCATATCAATCATCTCATCCAGGCTCTTTTTGCGAAGTTTATCGTTTTCCATGATTTTTAGATTTTTGTTCAAAATATGCTTTTCGTATCTCCTCCGCCTTTTTTATTTCACTTTTCGGAGTTTTCTTAGTCTTTTTAATAAATCCATGCGTTGCTAATACAAGTGTTTCTGTTTTATCAGTTTTATCCCAAAAGGCCAATAATCGATAATATTTCTTGTTATATAAAGTCCGAAACTCCCAGATAAATTCTGTTAATTTCTCAAACAGCTCTGGATCGTTGACAATCTGCGCTTTTCTTGCATTATAGTAAATCTTTTGACGAGTTTTCTCATCTAATGATTCTAAAAAATCTATTGCATCACCCAAAAAGTCAACATCGAATTTTTTATCCATCAATTATATTTTCATACAAAGATAATAGTTTCCTAATTAAGAAACAAGCGGATGGTTTGCACGATGTCTCACGCTGACGCACAACCTGTTGTATGATGTCGTTGGCGTTGCATCACATTAAGTTTCATTTGGAAATGATACAAAAAAGCGGCTTACGTTCGTATCCACCATGCCACTTTGCAGTCAATGCATTATACAACAGGTTATGTGGAGTTTATCTGTTCGAAAAAAAACACGCACGTTGTAGTTTCTTTCGAATCGGTATGGATTTATTGGTTCATAGAATCATTTTGCTTACTCCACCCTCGTCAAGAATAATTTCTCCTCACTCTTCGGACTTATCCGTAAGAAAACCATTAACATCTAACCAGTGTAAAAAGGCATCAAACCAACGATTACTGGTTCGATTGGGATTCCCCAAGCCGAAACCATGACCACCATTTTGATAAAGATGAAATTCAACAGGTATGCCTGCTTTGTACCAGGAATCGATGACCCCAAACTGACCCCCGAAGAGAAAATCATCGGTTGCTATAACGTTGAACATAGGCGGAGCGTTATCTGGCACTTCTACCGGCCCCATACCGCCATAGATGGGACCGATGAAGGCTAGGTCCATGGTTTGGGAGTTCAGTGTTGAGTGCATCGTGAGACCGGCTCCAGCTGAAAAGCCAATCATACCTATTCTGTCTGTATCGACACCCCACTCCTCAGCTCGTTTAACGATCATGGCATAAGCTGCCTCAGCGTCCTCAAGCTGGTTAGATAGGTTCATCTGCATAGGACCAGAAGGTGCTTCGTCATTAATAGTATCGGGGGTTTCAGCTGGAGGTGTAAAAGCACGATTCATCCATGCTGTGAAGTCGTCGAGTGATTCTGGTGTCGGGCGAAGTCGGTACTTGAGAACAAAGGCGGCGATTCCCTGCTTTGCAAGGGCCTCGGCGACTTCCCAACCTTCATTGCCCAGGGAAAGCCACATAAAACCACCACCGGGAGCCACGATCACTGCTGCACCGTTTGCTATACCCGGTTCCGGCAGGAATGGGGTAAGGGTTGCAGTGGTTATGTTACGAGCCATCGGGTCTCCCCACTGGCGGAACCAGGTCTCTGAGGCGGGTTGGTTATCGACACCACCTGTGCCAAGCGGAATAGCATTTGGTTCGGCAGGAGAGGCGAGTGGGTAGATTGTTCCGTCTTGTGCCAATGTAGATGCAGCATTGAAGAGTAATAAACCCAAAATGGATGTCTTAGCCAGATTTTTAAATCTATAAATCATAATGAAGTGATTTTAATAATTAAATATTTAAATATAGTGAATCTTTGTATCTGTTTTGAAATTCCTTCCAGTAACAGCCGGATTGTAGTAATTCCACATAAGGTTGGTGGTATGGTTTGTTGCCGATTCCGAAGCACGTCCTTATCAAGTTACACTGAACTTTAATAAGAGGGAAAACCTTGAAGCCATTACTGCAACGGCAATAAACTATACCACGTGTTATGGGCCGGGCTTCTTTGTCGTCCGTTAGCTATTAAATTAATCATTTAGTCCAAGTCCGTTAAATATTTGCTGTTTGTATTTTTCTATCCTACCAATTCTTGTCTGTGTTTGCTTTGGTTGTGAAAAATGAATGATGTATCCCCTTTGTCGTCCAGGTGTCAAGGCGTAAAATGCTTTTTTAAAAGCAGGATCGTCTTCAAATGCTTGCAGCAATTCGTCAGGAATTGGTTCGGGGTTCGTTTTAAATTCTACTTTTTTCCCGCTTTCTTCTATGGCAACGGCTTCTTTTATGTAAGATTTCAATACGTCTTTTAGTTTTACTATGTCTGCTGTTTTGGTAAATCTTACAATTCTGTCGGATTGTAAATTACCTTGCTGCTCAAGAATTTTATGGCTGTCAGTCAATAATACTCCTTTGAAAAAACCAATAATGGCAAAATCCTTTAATGCTGCTACTGATAAAACATTTTTTCCATTGTGAGTATAAACAGGAACACCCCATTTTATTTCTTCTTTCAAGCCTGTTTCTAAAACAATTTGTCTTAGCGTTTCTAATTCTACTCGCCAATTATTGACTTTGCATTGCGGGGTTCCACCGTATTTGCAACGCATACAGCCGTCTAAAAGATATTTATCTACTTGCGGATTAAATGTAATTTTCATTGGTGTGTGATTGATAACTTTCGATCAATTGGACGGAAATACCACGATAAAACAGTTAAGATTAAAAGAAATGTTGGTGCAAATAATTCAACTGCTTCGTCTGCCACTGCTAAATGAGAAAAGATTGCACCTGACATAACAAAGAAAAATCCTGCATAAGCCCACTCTTTTAACAAAGGGAATTTGGGGATTAGTATTGCTACGACACCTGCTATTTTCCAAACTCCAAGAACAATTGAGAAATAGCTAGGAAAACCAAGTCTTTTCATTATTTCAACAAACCCGCCAATTGTAAAAATTTGTTGTATCCCGCTTGCAACCATTGCTACTGCAAACCAAATCGTTGCTATCCAATAAAGGATTTTGTCTCTTTTTTTCAAAATATTTTATTTTAATTTGTTTGCGATTTCTTGTAGTCTGTCGTGAGCCATACTGATACCTTGTGCAAATGGCATTTGTAAAAGCTGGTTTCTGAACTCAATAGACTTAAACACGATGTGCATTGTAAGTTTGCTTGTGTCGTTCATTAGTTTCTCGAATTCCAAAAATTCAAGCTGAATTGGAAATTGTGTATTTTCCATCTCAAAAGTTCGTGTGATTTTTTTGTTCGGGACAAATTCGTGTATTGTCCCGTTTGCACGAAACACTACTTCTCCGTTGTATGATGTTTCAAAAGCATAAGAGCCGTGTCTTTTGTTTTCCATTTTCAACACTTTCGTTCCCATCCATTGTTCAAAAAGTTCGGGTTCTTGGTATGCTTTGAACAGTATTTCCAAAGGCAAATCAAATTCCCTTGTGATTACCAATTCTTGTTTACCTTCTTCGGCATTGACTTTTGTTTTTTGATCCATTGTCTTATATGTTTTTATATTTTTTCATAACTACCTCCAGTTTATTGAACTTGGTATCCCACATTTGTCGAAAGGGTTCAATGAAATCGGCTATTTCTTTCATTTTGTTTGGATTGAAATGATAATAAATCTCTCTACCTTTCTGTTCCTGTTTTAAAAGTTCACATTCCGTCAAGATTTGTAAGTGTTTTGAAACTGTCGGTCTTGCAGTATCAAAGTTTGAAGCAATAGCTCCTGCTGTCATTGATTGAGTAGTTAGCAACAGAAGTATTGCTCTCCGTGTTGGATCAGCAATTGCTTGAAATACGTCTCGTCTTAAATTCATTATGAAGTTATTTGGCTACAAATATAAGTGTAGTTATTCGACTACGCAAATATTTATTCAATTGTTTTTCATCAGGAAGTGAAAGTTAGAAATTGTTGGTATAAATTGTCGTGGTATGCGGTTTTTTAGCCTTGCCCATAACGGACGGATATATGAAACGTTTGGCATTTCAAAGCTATTTCTTATCAAATCGTTGGGATGTTTATTAAATGTATCGCCCTTAAAATTAGCATTTCCCGCCAAATGTTTTATATACCGTGTTGTGTTGCGTTTTTATTTCATTTCACTACTTTTTCAATAATTTCATCCCGTAATTCAAAAAATATTTCTTTCCCTTTCCCTCTTTCTGTATCGGTATTTGTAAATAATGCTACGGTTATACCTGTATTGGGGAAATAGTAGAGA
>JASFVU010000240.1:0-5307 GCA_050049665.1 Bacteroidales bacterium
CATCCTGATTTCGGGATCTTCCAGTTTTTCCATGACCGGCGGATCATACAAAGTGAAAGATGATGATTATGAGGGAGATCCGACAAAAGCTTTCGAGGTCTCATTTTCGCCCATGGGAGCGATATTTGTTATTGATAACCTGGCAGTCGGAGCCATGTTGCCAATGAGCGTGACGCGATACAAATATGAGAGTGATGCTAAGAATGTGTATTCACAGATATTATTTGCTCCTGTCGCAAGGTATTATTTTTTGTCTGATATGATAAGGCCTTTTGGTCAGCTTGCTTTCGGAGGAGGAGTCAGCGGAAGCAAATATGTTGATAGTGACGGGGATTCTGACAGAACCAATGATTTGATAACGCTCCTCAATGTAGGAGGGGGAGCTGCCTTTTTTATCAGTGATAATGTGGCAATAGATGCTACTTTAACATATAACTACAACAGGTCCAAGCAAGTACAGGACAACGATGACAACGAAAGGTATATTACGCATAGCGTCGAATTCGGATTTGGTATAACCATTATTCTTTAAATTGATCCGTTGCCGGATCGCGGCCGGAAAAATAATTACACAGGTCAATGAAGATCAATTCGTTGACCTTTTTTTTGTGAGACTCAAATTCCAGGAACGAAGTGAACTGGAATTTGTTAGTCGAACAATCCCGATAGCGGAGCGTATCGGGATAGTCCATTATCAGCAGGTAACAATTTTGGGCAACTGAATTTACAATAACAAAGACTATCCTTCCAGGAACGAAGTGAACTGGAATTTGTTAGTCGAACAATCCCGATAGCGGAGCGTATCGGGATAAATGAGTTTAATTGGCTTCGCCGAGCTCTCCCGCCTGAGGCGAGATCGGTTGACTTAGTTGGTTCTCAGATGCCCCGCCTGGATGAATGGATTCACCCGTTCGGGCTGGTTGCGGCAGGGAGCTTCATTCAGCAAGACAATAGACCCATGCCCTGGTTCCGTTTTCCAGGTTGACTTCCATACGGTTGTATGCCGATGATTCATAAAGATCAAGCTTTTCCAGATCTGTTTCACTGATTTCAAAATAGCAACCTTCAATTGTACCATTATTTCCCGGATCGGCAACCAGCACCGGATATGAAACTCCCGACAGGGTTATGCTTTGTCTTCTGAATCCTTTTAAACCGGACGGGACCAATGCAGTTGTATAACCCAGAACAGATCTTCTGATGCGGGGGTCAAGCAAGGTGCCGTATGCAAATACATAACATTTCATTAACTTGCGTGTTATGGTAATTACAGGCATGAATTTATTCAATTTATATTAAAAGGAATGACGGAATAGGACTACCGGAGCCTGTAAGCCGGTTATGTTATTCATAACGGAAATTATATACGAAGATTTATATATATGAAAGTCACTGTTTGCAGAAAAGAACATTTTAATGCGGCACACCGCCTTTTTAATCCGGACTGGGATGATGAAAGGAATTCGGAGGTATTCGGGAAGTGCAATCTGCCGAATTATCACGGGCACAATTACGATCTTATAGTAAAAGTTACGGGAGATATAGATCCGGGTACCGGTTATGTCATTGATACGAAGATCCTGAAAAAAATTATCAGGGAAAACATAATCGGGAAGTTTGATCACCGTAATTTAAATCTTGATGTAAAAGAATTCAACAGATTAAATCCGACAGCTGAAAATATTGCCGTGGTTACCTGGCGGATCCTGAGAAAAAAAATTCCGGGAGATCTGGATCTGAAGGTGGTCCTTTTCGAAACGGAGAGAAATTTTGTAGAATACGCAGGTGAGTAAATTTTTTGCCATAACAAGAAAAGTAGCTGTTACGATCATGATTTTGCCAATCAGATTTTATCAGTATGCCATCAGTCCGTATACACCTGCGAGTTGCAGGCATGTGCCCACCTGTTCGCAATATGCTGTCGAAGCTTTGAAAGTCCATGGGGTTTTCAAAGGAACTTATCTGGCTGTCAGGCGCATATTAAAATGTCATCCGTGGGGAACACACGGATATGATCCGGTCCCCATGCCTAAAGGCAAAAAAGAAAAACAGATAATGAGTGGATCAAAGATGCGGACGGGAAAGTAAGTTGAGCTTACTGCCAATATCGTATAATCTGGTGTTATATTTCGATTCTATGATTTGACGAGGGATGTCAAGGACCGGGTTAAGGGTTTGATCTATTATTGCCGAATCAGAGGTGGCAATGGTCCCCTCGTGATGATCTTTTATTGACAGATCGGCAGAGTCAACGGCATGGACATTCCCCGGAAGTTTTTGCGTGGCGATTATTTCACTCAGCTTTTTTTTGTGTTTTTTGCTGGAAGGAACAGGTGAGTCAAGATAAATATCAAACTCTACCTGTCTGTATGCATTGAGGTATTCCATAAGCAACGTTAAGCAGTCACTGAAAAAGTTGTCTTTTTTTATTTTGCCAAACAGTGAGCCGGCGTCTCTGCAGATGGAATCGGTAGAAATAAACACAAAATGACCTAATCTGTAATTCAGTAAAGTAAGAAGAATATTATAACCATCTATTATCAGCCTGCCGGATGGTTTTTTTACCAGGCGCCGGGCACGTCGAACCGAATTTTGTCGTGAAGATACTCCCCGGTAAAGGATGATTCTCAATTCTTTTGATATCCGGTGTCGGTCACCTACCAGTTTTAATGCACCTTTTTCCGGATAATCCCTGTCGATCAGGTAAAAATAGTCCAGTAATCCCTTCTCAAAATTTACATCGTTCAGAAGACCTGAATTCATTTCAGAATAATTCGTTGTTGGTCCTTATTCTTTTTTCGAGAGCCAGCATTATTTTTTCTGCCACGTTTATTCCCGATGTTTTTTGAAACATTTCCCAACGCGGACTCCTGTTGGATTCTATCATGTAAGTAAAGTTATGAATATCAATGGCAATGTCAACTCCCACAAATCCTTTTGAACTGACATGTGTTTCAGCGAAGGATTCAACAGGCTGATTTTTGACAAATGCAAATTCACTTCCCCGTTTTGCATTTCGGGCAACGGAATTCGGGGAAGGCATTTTTTCCACACAGCCCATACTTGATCCGTCAAGAACCAATACACGGTATTCTTTGTTTATTTCAATGTATTTCTGAAATATCAGGGCACTGTTATTTCCCCGGTAATTCCTGAAGAAATTGTTGATGTATGTTTCCGTTTCTTTTACATCTGAAAGGAGTTCGACATGCAGTCCCTGTTTGCCCGACGAGGGCTTCCCTATTACCGGGAACAGCCCTTCCCCGGCTATGTAATCCTTTAATTCAAGGGCGGTTTGTTTGGTAAAAGCGATTAACGTTGCCGGCAGGGTTTTATCTTTTAGACCTTTAAATGCAAGAGATGATTTGGCGGCAGGCATTCCGTGAAAACGTTCCAGGGGGTCGAGCAGTTCACAATGATTATTGAATAAATTCATTGCCAGAAGACGGCTGGATTCTTCACAGTTATAGGTACTCCTAATGATCAGGGATGTTGCATCCGAAAGCAATTCATTTTTGTAAGTTGCAGATGATGTATTCTTTTCAGGATCAATGATGTGTTTAACCCGAAGAGGATGAATCAGTAATGTACGATCATAAAACGCTTTACTTTCATGATACAATGAGTCAAGTTCAAAGCGACTGTCAGAATCTGATCCGTTACTCAGCGATGCACAACATATCAGTAGTTTTTTCAAAACCCCTGCAATTAATAAACGGAAAAAAGATCAAGCGTTATTTTTTGAAAGGCAGAGTGAATTTGAAAGAGCTCCCTTTCCCCTGAGTACTCTCAACCCAGATATCACCGTCATTCTTTTTGATAAACTCTTTACAAAGGATCAGTCCAAGACCTGTCCCTGTTTCCTCTGCTGTTCCTTTCGTCGAGTAATTTACATCAATTTTGAATAGTTTTTCTATATTTTCAGGAGCGATCCCTGTCCCTGAGTCCGTCACCGAGATTTCTACACCAGTTTCATTTGCTTTTGAGGAACCCGTTATAGATCCTCCTTCATTGGTATATTTAATTGCATTGGAAAGCAGGTTTCTTATCACGGTACTTACCATATTGGCATCGGCAAATGCACGTATATCCGGATTGATCTCGTTCGACAAATTGATTTTTTTCTTTGTTGCATTATTTAACAGCAAGTCTGCATTTTCATCAAAGATGGCATGAATATTTATCAGCTCCGGGGTCATTTCCAGTCTTCCCGTTTGTGATCTTGACCATTCAAGAAGGTTCTCAAGCAGGGCATAACTGTGTTTTGACGTGTCGTGCAGAATTGAAATGAATTCCAACAATTTGTCCCCTGAATAATCTTCGATATTATCCATCATGAGTTCTGTGAATCCCATCATTGTATTGAATGGATTTTTCAGGTCATGGGCAATGATAGAGAAGAATTTATCTTTGGTCGCATTCAGTTCTTTCAGTTCTTTTGTCCTTTGTTCGACTTTTTTCTCGAGGTTTGTATTCAGTTCTTTCAGTTCCTCGTTTTGGTTCAGTATTGTTTTGTCCTGTTCATAGCTTTTCAGTGCTTCTCTGATGGTAAGGATCAGATCCTGTTTTTCCCAGGGTTTTGAAATGAAGCGATAAAGGTCCGCCCTGTTTACTGCATTGCTCACACCTTCCAGACTTGCCTGCCCGGTTAACAATATTTTTTTTGCAGCAGGTTTTACGTCATGTATTTTTTCAAGCAAAGCATCCCCTTTCATTCCCGGCATAATAAAGTCTGCCATAACAATTGGGATTTCATAGCCATCTTCGATCAATTCGTCGAATATCTCCAGTGCCTCATCGCCACTTTCAGCTACTTCAACCTGCAGATTTCCTCCGAATCCCTGTTGTATCTGTTCTTTTAGTGAATCCAAAACAATTGATTCATCATCAATACATAGTATAACCCGATTACTCATTTTTACTTAATTCTGAATTTATAATTTTCACCAGTTCCTCTTTATTCCATGGTTTTGGCACAAGAGTAAAATGATCGGCAAGTTCCGTAAGTGTATCAACAGAATTTTGATCTGCCTGGCCTGTCAGCAGTATCTTCACTACCCTGGGGTATTTTAAATCCACCTGCAAGAGAAATTCATCCCCTTTCATTCCCGGCATAAGCCAATCGCATACAATGATAGCAATTTCTGTATCATCTTCTTCCAGATCGTCAATAATTTCAAGAGCTTCTTCAGCACTCTCCGCTGTTTCATAGAGAAATTCCTCACCAAAGATTTTTTCCAGTTGCTCCCTGAGACTATCCAGTATAATGGTTTCATCATCGATGCACAAAATGACTTTCCTTTCCTT
>JASFVU010000242.1:0-5297 GCA_050049665.1 Bacteroidales bacterium
TCAGATACTTCAAAATTATTTTCCAATGACGTATAATCTTGGTAATATACGTTTTGTACTTGCAGAAAACCCGAAAACGACTCGATAGCATTCTTAATCATGTGATCATAAAATCCGAGTTGAAAAGATCTCATAATCAGGGCGAAGAAAACCGCAAACAAGATAGATGCCGAAGTAATTGCAGTTCTTCTTTTGTTGCGCCATAAATTCCGTCGTGCTATTTTTATAAGTTTCATATCACTAATGGTAGAGGTTAATTAATTAGCGTACTCGCTTCATGTTTTGCATAGAGAAAAAGCTATCGTTGATAGGGACATTAAACTGGATACTAACGAAATCAACAACAGTCTTCTGGTTGTCTTCTTCTGCCGGGATAATTTCAAACTGAGAAGTTAGTATCCGGCCACTCATATTTTTAATTTTATGTCCTAATTCAGTTTTTACCAGGTAGTCATCTTCATCGTAGTATTCTGCTTTTAACATCAGATCATCTTTTTTACTGATCCAGAAAATTATCTTTCCCCAAACAACAGGTGCGTCTGGTTTTGGAATAAGTTCTATGATATAGCAATCTCTGTTTTCCAAAGTTTCCGATCCAATAATCTCATGGGTATAGTCAATTACAATGGATCGCTGGTTTAACAGGTCATCGTTTGTAAAGTCAGACCCCATCCAACCCTGCGAAAGCATAGAGGGAGGAAGTTTTATGGTACGATTAATAGTTGGATTCCAGCTCCACATTTCACGATCAAGTTTCAGGAAGGTTTGTCCCTTTTCCTTGGCAGGAGCAGTAACTAAAACCAGTGAGTTTTCTGTTCCTTTTGTCCACGATTTAAAGGTAATGGTACGTTCCCACGTGGGTCGCACTATCCTCATGGTCATGGTACTGATACTCGATTTTTCTCCTCGCATTTTTTCATCGGCGCGTTTTACGATTTCGGTTGCATCTTGTGACAGTATACTTTCTGTAAACAGGAAGCCTGTAATTAGTGCAATACCGGTAAAAGATAATAATTTCATGGCTTCAAAAATTTAAATAAGTTGATATAATCGTTCTTTAATTTCCTCCAGTGGAAAATGTTCAGGGTCAATAATGTAATGAAATCCTATTCCATCCAGTGCTGCTGCAATAAGCCTGGCTTCAACATAAGGATTTTCGTACCCTTTTCGTTCAAAATAGGCAACTACAGTTTTCATGAAAGGCTCAATCACCTGGATGAATTTCTCCTGAAACAGTTGCATAACTTTGGGTTGCAGCATCACTGAAAAATAGACTCTCCAGTATTTTATATTTGATTTAATAACATTAAACACTTCATCAATAAAATACCTGACTTCCTCTTCAGTCAGGATGCCGTCGTGATTCGGATCAAAAAACCGGATAAACTGATCCAGCCCGTCAAACATGATTTCCTGGATCATTTCTTCTTTACTTTCGTAGTAATTGTACATCAGACCTTTAGAAATACCGGCCCTTTTGGCAATTTTACTGATCGAAGTGTTTTGGATACCTTCCTCGAAGATGATCTCAAGAGCCACTTCTTTAATCTGGCTCTTTCTCTCTTCTCTTATTTCTTCATATTGTTTTGTTGTTCGTGGTGACATCAGCATTTGTTTTGATTAAGACTAAACGTTCAGTCAATCAATAGCACCCATAAAAAGAGGCTTGCAGCCATTTTGTTTTTTGAATGAACGTTCGGTCAAATATAAAACAATATTTTAATTGAGGCAAGAAAAAAATGAAAAAATTTTAAAACGAATAGAAAGATGCCGGGTTACATTTCAGGTGAATCCCTCGAGTGCACTTGAGTGAGAGGCTATTAACTTTTGGGTTGCCGGTCAGGACCTTCAGGTTATCCGGTGCCTCAACTCATCATAAGATGATGAATTGGTAAAACTGGTGAACTGATTAAACGAAACATACCATTGGCTTATCAGCATCTTCATTTCTCATCGCTCGGATCGCGGCGGGGAGCCTCCATGATTAAATCATTGTTTTACAGTTAATAAAAATTGAAAATGGAGAGTAGAAAAGTGGTGGATTATTTTCCTAAATGGCATAATATTACTTATGTTTCCTATGATTATATACAAGGCATTAAGTATAACATAAATCTTAACTAATGGATGCCAATAAACTCATTTACAAATTCATACCATTTAACAAGTATGCTTTGTTAACTATATTGAATCGAGAATTATATTTTTCAGATCCCAAGCTTCTAAATGATCCAATTGATTGTCTTCATAATGTTAAGGTTAAAAACTTGAATAAGTTGAATACAGTAGACCTTTTACCATTAGTAAAAAAACACAAATCGACTATCACATGGAATACCAACTTGGCGGATGAAGAAATAGCAGAACACTGTCTCAAAGACGACAGGTATTTACTTACTCTTATAATTCAGGACATAAGACTAAAAACTAAGGGTAAATATGGTATTTGTTCCTTTTCAACATCAAACAACGATCAAAAACTTTGGTCACACTATGCAGACTCATCAAGAGGAATCTGTTTAATATTTGACAAGGATGAGTTGATAAAATAAATATTAATACCGACCGTCAAGATTCCCAATTACGAAGATTTTATCGGGAAATTATAAACTATGATGGGTTGCCTTATGAAATTGAGATTGAAAATGGTGAGTTTCATATCAACGAAGATTATTTCTTTAAAAAGACAAAGGCTTGGGAATATGAAAATGAGTATCGGTTATTGTTAATTTCCGATATTAATAACTATGCTGATTATGAAAAGAACCGATACTATTTATTTTCAAAGAGTGCTTTGAAAGGGGTAATCTTAGGAGAAAAAACTACACATTATGATCTGCTTTCCCTTTTAAAACTGAAATCTCGCTTAGATTATGATTTAAAAATTATGAAGCTTACTCGAGATATTAGAACAGGTGAACTTAAAACGGGAATATGATTTTAAAAATTATTACAAGTCAAGATCAATTAATTGCCTAATGTACTGCTATAGTGCATCCCGGTTCAGGCAAGAGGGCATTTTAATGTGGTACCGTTAGTAGCAAAGTTGTTTCACTATAACCAACAAATAAGTAATTCAAATGAAATCTAATTTCGAAATAAACTTTATCTAAGATCAGATATTTGACTTTATTTGTATATTTTTGCATAAAATAAGAAAAATATGTTGCAAAATATTTCTAAAAAACAAGTTATTGATAGAATCAGGTTTGAAAATCCCTGGTGGATAAAAGGAGAAATCGAGGCTGATTATAATGAGATGCCAAGGCGCCTGTATTTCGATTTATTTAAGCCATTAGTTTATGAAAGTGATATTAGAAGAGCTGTTGTTTTAATGGGACCAAGAAGGGTCGGCAAAACGGTTATGCTTTACCATCTTGTTGCCGATTTAATAGAAAATGGAATATCTCCCCAAAAAATAATTTTTATTACAATTGAAAATCCTATCTACAATAATATTAGTCTGGAAGAAATATTTAAATATTCCCGGGAAGCGATTGATTCGGAAGATACCCAGGATTGGTATGTAATCTTTGACGAAATTCAATACCTGAGGGACTGGGAAGTTCATCTAAAATCTCTTGTTGATAGCTATAGAACATGCAAATTCATTGTGTCCGGATCGGCTGCCGCCGCCTTAAAATTTAAAAGTAATGAGAGTGGAGCCGGCCGTTTCACAGATTTTCTTCTTCCTCCTTTAACGTTTAATGAATACATTAATCTAAAAAAATTAGAGAGAATCATATCTCCAATGAAATTAAGCTGGCAAGAACACATAACCACATTTTACACTTCAACGCATATAGATGAATTAAATAAACATTTTCTTGATTATATTAATTTTGGTGGATATCCTGAAGTTATATTTTCTGAGAAAATTCAGGCAAATCCGGGACGCTATATAAGACAAGACATTGTAGATAAAGTTCTTTTAAGGGATTTGCCTAGTCTTTATGGAATAAATGATGTTCAAGAACTTAACTCATTATTCACATCAATTGCATATAATAGTGGAAATGAATTCTCATTCGAAGCTTTATCACAACAATCGGAAGTACCTAAAAACACTCTTAAAAAATATATAGAGTATCTTGAGGCTGCATTTCTTATCAAAAGAATAAGAAGAATTAGTGAAAGTGGGAAAAAATTTAAACGAGAAAACTTCTTTAAAATTTATTTAACAAATCCATCTCTGAGGAGTGCTTTGTTTTCTCCATTAAGTAGCAATGATGAAAATTTAGGTAATATGATCGAAACTGCAATATTCTCACAATGGATGCATCGCGATTGGTTTACACCGAGATATGCAAGATGGAATAAAGGTGAAGTGGATATGGTAAGTCTAAGTGAAAGGAATTCTAAGCCTCTGTGGGCTTTGGAAATTAAGTGGTCTAACAGATTTTTTGATAAGCCTAATGAATTGAAAAGTTTAGTTCGATTTTGCAAGGAAAATAATTTAAATTCAGCTATTGTAACAACTATTGATAGAGAAGGAATAAGAATAACAGATGATATTGAAATACAATTTTTACCTGCTTCAGCTTATGCTTATACTGTTGGGATAAATACTCTAAATCTGAAAAAACATAAATAACTCAGCCGCTAACAGGGTGTAAAATGCATCTCGCCTCAGGCGAAATGACTCCTTATTGTGGTACCGTTGATCCCCATTTTAACTGGAGCATTTATTATGTGTTTTTAATGATTCATCCTGCTTTCAATTTCCTCTGCTTCAATGGGAATATCTTGCATCAGATCGATATTGCCATCTTTGGTGATCAGGATATCATTTTCAATTCTGATCCCAATACCTTCTTTGCCGATGTAAATCCCGGGCTCACAGGTAAGCACCATGCCCGGTTCAAACTTTGTATCTTTTGTTCCGGGATCATGAACATCGAGGCCCATGAAATGAGAGGTACCATGCATGTAGTAGTCGAACCATAATCCATTGTCTCCTTTGTGTTTTTTTATATCTTCTTTTAAATATAGTCCCAGTTTAATGTGTTCTTCTTCCCACATTTCACAAACTTTTTTATGAAACGAGTTAATAGTTGCACCGGGTACCATCAGGCTACGGGCATATTTGAAAACGCTGAAACAAGCGTCATATAGTTCGAGCTGGCGTTTGGTGAATTTACCGTTTACGGGTATGGTCCGTGAAAGATCTGCCGCATAGTTGGCAAATTCGGCACCAAAATCCATCAAAACCAGATCACCTTTATTACATTCCTGATCATTTTCAGTATAATGGAGTATACAGGCATTTTTTCCTCCGGCAACTATAGGGGCATAGG
>JASFVU010000243.1:0-5293 GCA_050049665.1 Bacteroidales bacterium
TGGAGATGGAAGGGATCGCCAATGTGAAATACATTGTAATAAAAGGAGCATGTACACGGTTGCGGCCTGTATTGATCACCGCTTCCACCGATATCCTGGGGTTTCTGCCCATGGCCGTTTCCGTTTCCGCCGGTGCTGAAGTACAGAGGCCCCTGGCCACTGTTGTGATCGGCGGGATCATAACCTCAACCATGCTCACACTGATCATTCTTCCGATCATATACCTTATGCTTAATTCGAAAGACGGCATTTCATTCCGCCCGCGAAAAAAGAAAAAATTAAATCCCGGTACAATTCCGATCATTGCCATGCTCTTATTGTTGTCGTCCGGCACCCTTCATTCCCAGGACAGCATTCCCGGGCCTTTATCCCTGCAGCAGGCTGTTGATTCGGCACTGGCAAACAACATCCGGATGGAAAACGCTCAACTGCGGATTGACCGGGCAAGATCCATGAAAACCGCTGCCTGGGATCTGACACCTACAGAAATGTTATATCAGCACGGACAGATCAATTCGGAAGAACAGGATATGTACCTGGAAATAAATCAGAACTTCGGATCGGTACTGAAGCATATCCAGGCACTAAAAAAGGCAAAGATCAACCGGGAAATGCAGACTTATGCCTATCATCTTACCCGTAAACAATTGACGGCCGAGGTAAAATCGGCATACATGTTCTGGCAATACAGCTATGCCAACTCACTGTTGCTCGAATCCGAAAAGTCATTGTATCAGAAACTGGCGGATATCGCTACCCTCAGGTATGAAGCGGGAGATATCGGCCTGCTGAAAAAATCCATTGCCACCTCGAAAGTATCCGAAGTTACCGCCCAATACCTCAACTCGCTTGATAACCTGGTTATTGCTGAAAACAAACTCAAACAACTGATGATGACCGAAGGCAGGTTTGTGCCTGAATCGGAAGAGCCTTTACTGTATATTGTCACCAAAAAAACGGATACAAGCAGCTATTCCGCACGGACACAAATCGATTATATGGCCAAAGAATATGAACTGATAAAAGCAGACGAACGACTGACAAAATCGGGATACTTCCCCGAGATCAAAGCAGGTTTTTTTACACAGGATATAAACGAACTGACTAATCTTTACGGTTGGCAGGTCGGAGTAAGCATTCCCCTGTGGATACCAAAACAGCAGGCTGAAATCAAACAATCGAAGATCGAATCGGAAATCGCGCTGAATACCCTTGCCTATGAAAAACTCAGGATCTCATCGGAAATTGAAAATCTGCTCTTCATGCTGAACAAGAATTTCAGGCAACTGAGGTATTACCAGGAACATGCTCTTCCCCAGGCCGAATTACTGATCGAAACTGCCACAGCCCAACTCGAATATGAAGAAATAGACTATACGGAATACCTCCAGAGTATATCGCTTGCGATAAGCATTAAACAGGAATATTACCTGACTATTCATGAATACAATCAAACAGCTATTCAATTGGAAATTTATGGAGATTAAATTATTACGTTCAATCTTAGTTTGCTGCATCTGTGCAACAGCCGTTTCCTGCTCGGTAAACCGGACAAATAATGAAAGTCCTCCCGGAGACATGCCGGAAGATATTGTACGATTGTCCCCGGAACAGCTTGCACAGGCTGACATCCAAACCGGCCGGATCGAAAAACACATGATTTCCGACATTGTCTATTGTAATGGTACAGTAGAAGCGGATCCGAACCATCAGGCCTATGTATCGGCTCCCATGAACGGGTACCTGGTAAAAATATTTGTGCACATCGGGGAATATGTCAGAAAGGGACAGCCCCTGGCCATGCTGGAACACCCCGGTTACATCGATCTGCAAAGAGAATTTCTGGAAGCAAAAAGCGAGTATTCCTATTACAGGGAAGATTTCAAAAGACAGGGAGAGCTTAGTCTCGAAAATGCTACATCCTTAAAAAGAATGCAGGAGGCACAGAGAGAGTTCAGCAAAGTTGAGGCCCGGTATTTTGCTTTGAAAGAGCACCTTGAATTCATTGGCATCAATACCGACAGTTTATTTGTCGATCAGATCAGGTCCACCATTCTTATGAAATCTCCCATCACAGGATACATTACAAAAGCCGAAGGAAAAATAGGGCAGCTCTGTACCCCGGATGATCCGGTTTTTCAGGTTGTCGGGAATACGGGAGCATTACTGCATCTGAAGGTTTTCGAATCAGATGCCTGGAAAATACGAAAAGGACAGGAAATCGGGTTCAGTACCATCTACGATCCCGTGAATAATTACAAAGCGGTCGTCAGTACGGCGGCAAAATCAGTGGATGAAAACAATGTCATTGGCCTGCATGCGGAAATCCTGAATATGGATAAGAACCTCCTGCCCGGCATGTATGTTAAAGCAAAAATACTGGTGGAAGCAGATTCTGTTTATGCTATAGACAACCTTGCCATAGCAAAAAACAATGAATCGGATATTATTTTTATTAAAACAGACAGCAGCAGCTTTGTCCCGAAAACGATTAAGACCGGAAGAACCAATGACGACATTTCTGAAATTCTGTCCGTTGATCCGGAATTACTGAAGGCCGAAGTCGTAATCTCGGGAGCATACTATTTGCAGTCAGAACTGACAAAAGAAGAATAAACTACTTTGTGAATTTTTCAATAGCTGCTGCATGTTTGGGATAAGCCTGCAGCAGTTCTTCTTTATCGAACATGTCAAAATCATCGAATTCAAATCCGGGGGAGACCATACAGCCCATCAGACTGAAGGAATCGGGATCAATTACTTCTGCACCGAAAATAGTGCCTGCCGGGATCAGGACCTGCAATTTTTCAGCTTTATCCGGCCTCGCCCCCAAAATCCATGTATGTTTATTACCTTCCTTGTCGATCATAACGACCTTCAGGCTGCTGCCATAATGGTAATACCACAATTCATCGGAGTGTAAGCGATGAAACCGGGAGATATCTTCCGACCTGAGGAGATAATATATGCTTGTGCTCAACTTTCTGTTGCCCGAAAACCCGAACGGCAGATGCTTTTGATCAACTTCGAGGTTTGCCCTGTATGTTTCCCTGAAAAATCCTCCTTCGGGGTGGGGCTTTAAATTCAAATACTGAATCCAGTGTAAATGATCGTTCATTTTTGATGATTAAGGAATTAAGTCAAATTTGAATAATTGAATGATTGTGTCTAACTTACCTGTGTTATGCTTCATGGTGGCAGAACGGATTAAATATAACAAAAACTTGATATACAACTGGTTTATAATCAATGAAAATAATGATAAAATACAATAGTTCTTGAAATATCATCCCAGAATTCTTAAATTTATTCGTGAGACTCAAATTTCAGAAGCGAAGCGTAATGAAATTTACAAGTCGAACGAATCCCGATAGCGAAGCGTATCGGGATAAATGAATTTAATTGACTTCGTCGAGCTCTCTCGCTTTAAGCGAGATCAGTTCTCCGATGTTTAAATAGATTCTTATATTGATGCCTCGTCAGCTTGTCGCTTGCGCCAAAGCTTCAGCGACGGAGCACTGCGAGGTGATTCATTGAAACGACAAACCTGACCAAATGAGAGTAGATCTACTCAGATACATGTCAAACCGGCTTCAGGAAGAATGTGTCAGCGGTGGCCATCCCGGACCGGTGATCACGATCTCAAGATTGTATGGCTGTCCGGCAAAAAAAGTAGCTAAAAGGCTCACGGAAGAGCTTACTGAAAAAATGCTTGTAAAAGGCTACAAGAAAATTCAGTGGAAGATGATCACAAAGGAGATCATGAGTGAATCTGCCAGGGAGCTTGACCTTGATCCTTCGAAAATACAGTATGTTTTCGACTATGAACAAAAAGGGATTATCGATGATATTCTTTCTGCTCATCTCAGCAAATACTATAAAAGCGACCGGAGAATAAGAAAAACAGTAGCCAAAGTAATTCGTAACATTGCCTGCGAAGGCCATGCAGTAATTGTCGGCAGAGGAGGTGTCGCACTGACAAGGGACATTCCCGACTCATTGCATATCAATCTTGATGCTCCCATGGAATGGAGGGTTTTAAGGGTAAGTGAAAAGCATGAATTGTCGTTGGAAGAAGCGGAAAGATATGCGAAAGACATTGACAAAAAGCGGAGACAGTTCAGGGAATATTTTGAAGGGAAAAATACCGATTATACCCAATTCGACCTGACATTTAATTGTATGACTCTCTCGATAGAAGAAATTGTGAAAATTATACTCAAAGCCGCAGAAGTAAGAAAACTGATATAGATTTTGCATCAGGAAATCATGAAGAAAGCCATTGTAGGAATAATCGGGCCCGGAGAAACAGCAACATCGGAAAACAAAGACAACGCTTACAGGATAGGCAGAATTGTTGCCGGATTGGGTTATATGGTCCTTACCGGCGGAAGGAATTGTGGTGTTATGGATGCTGCTTTAAAAGGAGCCAAAGAAAACAACGGAATAACAATCGGGATACTTCCGGACGACCACAAAAAAAGGATGAGTGATTTTGTGGATATTCCCATCGTAACAGGATTGGGAAATGCCCGCAACAACATCAATGTGTTATCCAGTGACCTGATTATCGCTATCGGAAGCGGCCCGGGCACACTTTCCGAAATGGCCCTGGCAATAAAGACCGGGAAAAAAATACTCATTGACAAACACGAGACAGAAACCATAGATTTTTTGAAACGCTATGACAAATCTTTCGTATTACCATTTGACCCTGTAAATACGGATGAACTTGAGAAATTGATTGTTCACTATATTTAAGTGAAATGATAATAATTACCACATTGATTTAGTAATTTTGTCACTCAAAGGGTTAGTTTAGTCAATTGTGATAAGCTGTTTGAAAGAGAAACAATAAATTTACATCATAAAAGGAACCTAATTCAATCTTAATGGAGAATTTGTACATCGAAGGATCAGACAGTCTGCCAACCGTACAGTTCAATACTGATGGATTACTTAAAATAACAGGAAGAGCCCTGCCGGAAAATGCCCATGAATTTTTCACTCCCCTGATCGCCTGGGTGAAAGAATTTTCAAAAGACGAATTAAACCTTGAAGTTAATCTGGAATATTTTAATACCGCTGTATCAAAACAACTGCATGACTTCTTCAAAGCCGTTGAATCAAACCAGAAGTACAAGAAGATCAATGTGAAATGGTATTACGAAGACGGGGACGATGAAATTCTGGAATCAGGGGAGATCTATGAAGAATTGCTTCCCAGGATGAATTTCACTTATCACCGTTATGCAGAAATATTTGATGAATAAGCCGGATATCCGGAGGCTTC
>JASFVU010000244.1:0-5291 GCA_050049665.1 Bacteroidales bacterium
TGTGCCAAATTAATAAAAAATGAGGAGAAGGCTTATACATTCTCAGTCAGGATAAACCTTTCCCGTTTTATGCAATTAAAAGATCATTCCATCAACTGATCATGAAAAAAGGAGAAATAGATAGCCGTTAACCTTGCTATATGATCAGGGGTATAGGAAACACCATGCCCTCCTTCCGTATTTTCAAACAGGTAAACTTCATATCCCATTTCTTCCATTTTAGCCGTCATTTTGCGTGCATGACCGGGATGAACCCTGTCATCACGTGTGGAAGTGAGGAATATAACAACAGGGTAATCTTGTCCTTCTTTAACATTCTGGTAGGGAGAATACTTTTTGATATAATCCCATTCCTCCGGAATTTCAGGGTCACCATATTCCGCAATCCAGCTATTCCCGGCAAGTAATTCCGAATATCTTTTCATATCCAGGAGAGGTACAAGACACGCAACCGCTTTATACAGGTCAGGACGCTGAACCATTACGGCGCCGACAAGCAAACCTCCGTTACTCCCACCATAGATACCGATCTTTTCCGGTCTGGAAATATTCCGCCTGATAATGTCTTCGGTGACAGCAATGAAATCATCATAAGATTTTTGTTTATTTTCTTTGATGGCTGCCTGGTGCCAGTCAGGGCCAAATTCACCTCCGCCCCGAATGTTGGCAATCACAAATATGCCGCCGTCTTTTAACCATGATTTTCCTCTTGATCCGCTGTAATAAGGTGTTTCCGATATCTGAAATCCTCCATACCCATATTGAATGACGGGATTGTTTCCATCATACGCAAGCCCCTTTTTATGCATAATGAAATAGGGTATTTTTGTCCCGTCTTTTGATTCGGCCCAATATTGCCTGACCAGCATATCTTCCGAATCAAAATAATCGGGCAGGCTCATGAGTTTTTCCGGTTCAGCCCCGGCACCTTTGACAACAAAAAGACTTGTCGGATGTAAAGGTGATTCATAGGTTACGAAATAATCCGGTCTGTTTCTGTCGGTTTCTTCAATTACAATTAATCCGTTCTTTGGAAGATCAACCACTTCGGATACCCATTCTCCTCCGGAATATTCGAAACTTAAAAGCTCACTTTGAATATTTTTTATAGTATTGATCAGGACCGATTCACTGGTTACCTCTATATCTTCAACAGAACATTCCGGCTTATTCTCAAGCAGTATCAGGTATTCCGTATCGTTGTCAAGAAAAGCTTTCAGATTCATCCCGACCACTGTGCCTTTCTCAATAGTATCTTCTCCCAATTTCCAGTCTGCAAGAGGGTTAACAATTATCATATCCTTGAATATATCGAATTGAAAATTCTCCGGAAGATCCAATTTGACCGGCTTGTTTTCCTGCAGGTAGTACAACTCTTTGTCATAAAAGCTTTTGTAATGTATGATCATTTCACGCTTTTGCTGAGGAGTATTCAATACGATCGGCCAAATCCCCATATCCTCCTCCGGTATTTCCAGTATTGTTTCCGCTTCAGCCATGGGGGTGCCACGCTTCCATTTTTTTAGTATCCTCGAATAACCTGAATTGGTCAGTGATCCTTCTCCAAAATCAGTTGACACATACACGGTATTTTTGTCTATCCATTTAAATCCTGTTTTTGCCTTCCCGACAAAAAAACCACCGGTAACAAACTCTTTCTTAAAAAGATCAAACTCCCTGATCTCAACGGCATCTGAGCCTCCTAAAGAAAGCTCGACAGTACAAATGGAATCGTTGTCATACAGAAAATCCGCATAATCAAATGACCATTGGGTATTTTCAGATGCACACAGTTCATCAATATCAAGCAATACCTCCCATTTGTCATTCATTTCAATATAGTCATTATAAGAAGTTCTGCGCCATACTCCTCTTGGGTTTTTATCGTCCTGCCAGAAATTGTAAATCCGGTCCATGTGGATTGTAGGCAATGGCAATCTGTCATTTGAAGTGACTACTTTATAGGTGAAATCATATCGATCCTGATAACCCTCGATGTTTGTTACATAATCAAGTGTTTTCTCATTATGAGACTCGACCCATGCCAGTTGTTCCTCTCCTTCGATGTCTTCAAGCCACAAATAGGGATCATCCGTTGTCTGTGAATATAACTGAGATAGTAAAAGGAAAAATAAAATGCCAACTGTCAGCATATATCTCGTCTTGCGATTAAAAAAGTGTTGTTTGTTCATGGTATAGTTTTTATGTTAAAAATTATCGAATTGACTGAAGAGTTTGAACGAAAACATTCTGTTTACAAATAAGCCGGATAATTACCGGCATAAACCATTCCTTACGGACAAACCGTAATTCATCCAAACAGCATTTTCAGGAATAAAGATTCTAACATCCGGTTATCCAAAGAACAATTGAACAGCAACAATAATCATTCTGATTCATTACGGCCATTAGCTATCAGCCATAAACCCATAAAGGTAATGATTCCATTCAAAACAAGGATCTCATAACTGGCCTGATAATTGTTAATGGCCCGTTCCATTATGATTTTTACTAGGAAAGATATGAACGGTGCCATTATGGCTATGACAGGGACCCATTTGTCACGCAATTTCAGGTTTGTAAAAAGTCCGAAAGCATACATTCCCAACAACGGGCCGTAAGTATATCCGGCAGCCTTGAACAGCGTGCTGATCACCGCTTCATTATTGACCATCCGAAATATGAATATAACAATCCCGATGATCAGCGATACAATTACATGAATGGTCCACCGCAGCTTCCGTAACTTTTCTTCAGCAAGATTCTCGGCATCGAACAGATCTATCGTAACCGATGTTGTTAATGCGGTAATAGCTGAATCGGCACTTGAATAAGCAGCGGCGATAAGACCAAGCATAAAAGTAATTCCCAGGAAGGCCGGCATAAATTCACTTGTTGCAAGCAGAGGAAACAAATTATCGGTATACTTCGGAACAGGAATTTCATTGACAGTTGAAAATCGTACCAGGAGTATTCCCAGAGACAAAAACAGAATATTTACCGGTACCAGCATCCCGCTGTACCAGTACATATTTTTCTGTGCTTCCTTCAGGCTTCGGCAACTCAGGTTTTTCTGCATCATATCCTGGTCAAGACCGGTCATCACAATGGTAATAAAAGCCCCGCTAAGGAACTGCTTAACAAAAAAACTTCCGTGCCGCCAGTCGGTAAAATTAAACACTTTGCTGCGATCGTCATTTGCAATAACCGATACCAGGCCTTTCAGATCAAGATTTAAATCGCGGGCAATGAAAAAAATACTGACGATAACAGCTGACAGCATGAATAAGGTTTGCAGCGTATCCGTCCAGACAATCGTTTTTATACCTCCCCGGAACGTGTATATATAGATAAAAACAAGCGTTATCAGAATGGTCAGTATAAACGGTATGCGGAGTTTGTCAAAAACAGTTATCTGCAACACATTCGCAACAATAAACAAACGAAAAGAAGCCCCGATAATCCTTGATATCAGGAAGAAGACCGAACCGGTCTTATAAGATACATTTCCGAACCGGGATTTTAAATACACATAAATTGAAGTAAGGTTTAACCTGTAATATAAGGGGAGCAATATATGCACAATGGTTGCATATCCCAGCAAGTATCCCAATACCATTTGCATGTAATGGAATTTACTGGTCAATACCCATCCGGGAACTGAAATAAATGTTATTCCGGACAACGATGCTCCGATCATTCCAAAAGCCACTATATACCAGGGAGATCTTCTGTTCCCGATAAAAAAGCTGCTGCTGTTTGCCTTTTTACCGGTTACGAGGCTGACGAACAGCAAGACCGTAAAATACCCCAGTATTACAAGCAAAATAGCAAAAGGATCCATAGTATGTTTCTGGTGTTAACTCACATTAATCTGTCGAAATGTTCAATCATTTTTGCCAAAACTATTGCTGGCAGTATGCAATGATAGTAATTTTACCATTCTTAATCTTCATACCATGGAAAGTGAAAATTACCCTTCCAGGCTATTGGCCGAAGCAGTGGAACAATTTTCCAGTCTCCCCGGAATTGGTGAACGCAGTGCGTTGCGTATGACACTATTCCTGTTGCGTCAGAAAAAAGAAAAGGCAGTTGCTTTTGGAAATGCCATTAACGATCTGGTTGAGAACATTGTATTCTGTAAAACCTGCCACAACATTTCCGATGACGAAATTTGTTCTATCTGCTCTTCCAGGAACCGGGACAAATCTGTAATATGCGTGGTTGAAAACGTAAGGGACGTTATGTCAATTGAAAACACGCTTCAGTTTAACGGGCTGTATCATGTTCTGGGTGGAATAATTTCTCCCATGGACGGAATCGGGCCGAATGATCTGGAAATAGAATCCCTGATCAGAAGAGTACGTTCGGAACAGATCAGAGAAGTAATATTTGCCCTTAGTGCAACCATGGAAGGCGATACGACCAATTATTACATGTATAAGAAAATAAAAGATCATGTCGGAAAAATCAGTGTAATTGCCAGGGGAGTTTCTTTTGGGGATGAACTTGAATATACTGATGAGATCACCCTGGGAAGATCCATTATGAATCGTGTGCCTTTTGAAAATTCCTCGTCATAAAACGGCGGCTATTCAAATAAATTACGATTTGCCCTTGTTGCCAGTGCCGCTCCTATAATGCCGGCTTCGTTCCTGGCTTTTGCCATTACAATATTCGTCTCAACGGTAAGGTGTTTAAGAAATTTATCCTTTTTCTTGCTCATGCCGCCTCCTATTATGACTAATTCCGGCCAGAATAATTTCTTCATTTCATGAAGATAAATGTCAAACCGTTTTGCCCACTCCTCCCATTCCAATTCCTTATCCTGCCTTGTTGCATCCGATGTAAAATCTTCAGCTTCAACTCCGGACGCCAGATAAATATGCCCTAATTCCGTATTCTGAACCAGTTTCCCCCTGGTGAACAATACCGTACCAATGCCCGTACCAACCGTAACGAGTAAGACCGACCCTTTTATTCCTTTTCCTGCCCCGAATTTCATTTCGGCCATACCCGCCGCATCAGCATCGTTTACAACATACGCCGGCAATCCTGTCTTCCTGATGATCAGTTCCGACGCGTTTACGCCTATCCAGCCGTCATCGATATTGGAAGCTGTTTTAATAACTCCGTTCAGAACCACTGAAGGAAAAGCTATCCCAACAGGCCCTTCCCATTTGAAATGCTTAACAAGCCGATGTATTACATTTGTAACATCTTTCGGGGTTGCCGGTAAAGGAGTGGGGATCCGGTGACGTGATTCAAGCAGATTCCCTTTTTTCGTATCA
>JASFVU010000246.1:0-5271 GCA_050049665.1 Bacteroidales bacterium
GTTATGTAACTTATACCGCATCATTCGATCACTATTTCAATAAACTGAACAGCGGAACCGGAATACTGTTTATGCAGGACGTTGCCGGGTCGGGAAACCTTACATCTACAAACTTATCTCTTTTGTATACATATGACTTCCGGATAAAAAATACAATCCATGTCCGCCCGGGAATGTCATTTTCATACGTTGAAAGAAGCATCGATTTCGACAGGCTGACCTGGCGCGACCAGATGTCTCCCACAGGAAATGCACCGACTTCCGGAGAAGTTATTTCCTATGAGAAAACAGGAGATCTTGATTTTGCTGCCTCAGGTCTTGTTTACGGGGAGAACTTCTGGCTCGGAACATCCATTGATCATTTATTGCACCCGAATCAATCGTTGTACGAAGAAGAGTATGCAGAAGAGAACAAAGCCCTGCTACCAACAAAAGTGCAGGTTTTCGGAGGCGTTCGGATCATTGTGAAAGAAACACTCCTCAGGCCTACCCCCACCATGCTTCAACTGGCCTTTTTATATAAGAACCAGGCAGAATACAATCAGCTGGACTTAGGGTTTTACTGGAATTATGAACCCCTGGTATTAGGGGTTTGGTACCGGGGGATCCCTATTGTCAAACATTACAGCGTCAACGATGCCGTTGTATTTCTTGTCGGTTTCAAGACAAAACGATACAACATTGGCTACAGTTATGATTTTACCACCTCAAAATTGATCACTTCCTCCGGCGGAGCTCATGAAGTATCGCTTTCTTTCACATTCAGCAAACCGGACAAGAAAAGGCGTCCGAAAAAAATGGTCCCCTGCCCGGATCTGTAACAAAAAATTGAAACTCTTTTCCGCAAATGACGGGGGAATCATGGGAATAGTATTCGCAGGATTCAGAGTATGTCAGTCAATCGGCCTGGTCCTGCCGGAGCCAATAGCCTCCGCATCAACAAGCGGATTCCCTTTGTAATAAACATCTCCGCTACCCACGATATTTGTTTCCAGTCTTTCAGTTACCCACACTTTGGCAGAACCTGATCCGGCAATACTGATATCGGCAGTGCCGGCTTTCATATTTTCTGCCTTAATACTCCCTGACCCGGCTATGTCAAAATCAATTTCCCCATCCACAACGCCTCCAAGGTAAGCATCACCCGAACCGGCAATATCCAGATCGAAATTCCGACAGACTATTTCCTCTCCTTTAAAATTACCGCTTCCGCTCAGATTCACTTCCAACTCCCCGCCCTTAAATTTTGATCTGATAATGATATCACCCGATCCGGCTCCTGAAATTTCCTCCAGTTCCCTGACATGAACGAAAACCTTAACATTGTTTAATCCTGAAGAGCCATGTTTTGTGTAAATTTTTAACTTGTTGCCGTCAACTTTTGTAATAATTCTTTCCAGATCATCGTCATCGCCCTCTATGGCCAGGCTGACATCGTCTGACTGGACAATCTCAAGTGTTCCGGGAAGAGAATAACTAATTTCCGTAAAATCCGAAACGTCCCGTTTTTGTTTTTGAGCTTCAACAGAGACACATGCGATCAGAAATACAAAAGATAGCATTATTACTATGCCGGTACCTGGAAAATCTTGTCTTGAATTTTTCATGTTTTCATGTTTTGGTGTTAAACTTACTTTAAAGACGAAATACAAATAAAAACGCTGCACCGTAAAATAATTATTCCCTGAGGCTCGACCCGCGAACGATCAGGTCAGTTTTGATCTGAATTGCCCTCGATTCAATTGCCTCATCGCTGTTGATCCGTTCAAACAATAACCCGGAGGCTTTTCTGCCCATATCAAATCCCTGCTGTTCTACCGTTGTCAGGGGCGGGTCG
Organism: Bacteroidales bacterium; assembly: GCA_050049665.1. GTDB lineage: Bacteria > Bacteroidota > Bacteroidia > Bacteroidales > UBA10428 > UBA10428. The sequence continues at coordinate 1,838 of JASFVU010000246.1, forward strand.
GTCATGGATGAATAGACACTGTTACTGAATCCTGCAACAGCAATATCCTGAGGTATTTTGTAGCCTGAGCGCTTGATGATCGACATCGCTGTAATGGCTGTAAGATCATTCACAGCAAAAATACCATCGATCCTGTTTTGGATGGTAAGCAAATAAGGGATACATTTCAAAGCATGCCTGTCGGTATCACAACGCAATATGATCTCTTCATCCACCTCAATTTCATTGTCCTTTAAGGCCTGTACATACCCGGCTTTCCTGTTTCTTCCGATCAAAAGATCCTGACTGGTCGCAAGATGTGCAATGCGTTTACAGCCTCTTGATATCAAATGTTTTGTAGCTTTATATGCTCCTGAAAAATCATCGACAATAACACGGTCGGTAAACGGAATATTCAATACCCTGTCGTAAAAAACCACCGGGATTTTGCTGTCAATGAGCTCCTGAAAATGATCGAAATTGGTTGTGGTCTTTGATACGGATGCAAGAACCCCGTCGACCCGTTTTGACATAAGCGTGTGTATGATGCTTTTCTCTTTTTCAAAATCTTCGTTCGACTGGCAGATGATAACATTGTATTCCGATTCGTATGCAACATCCTCAATACCACTTATAACGGAGCTGAAAAAAAAATGAACGATCTGGGGCAGGATAACACCTATGGTTTTGCTTGACCTGTTCCTTAAACTTAAGGCAATGGCATTGGGCTCATAATGTAGCTTTTCTGCCAGTTCCTGAACTGCTTTTCTTGTTTTCGGACTGATATCGGGATGATCCTTCAACGCCCTTGAAACAGTAGACGGAGATATACCTAATTCTACGGCAATATCCTTTATAGTAACCTGAGAGCTTTTCATGAATTAGTCAGAGTAGGGTTATGCATTTTCAGACTAATTTACTATTTATCTTGATCTCTTCAAAGAGATGGGACTGTCCTGCAATCGTTTGCGGTAACGTTTGTGTATTTTTTCCGATGGATTTCTTAAAGAATTCATTGCCGTACCTGAATAAGTAGTTATTTTTAATAAGCCGTCCTATGACATTGAAACTTTTCTCTGCCCCGATTTTTTTTACTAATTATAATACTTATTTAGATGAAATCCATTAGATTATGCAGGTTAACAAGCTTCCTGCTGGCGTTATCGGTAACCGGTTTGTCTGCTCAGGTTATCGAGTCAGATCCTTTGTACCCGACGGTGAATGATCCCGTAGATATTACTTTTTATCCTGATCAGTGTGACTGTGATCTTAAAGATCATACTGGAGACATATATGCCCATACCGGATTGATCACTTCCGAAAGTTCCGATCAGGGCGACTGGAAGTTCGTGGTGGCTGAGTGGGATGAAAATACGGAAAAGGCAAAACTTGAAAAGATCAACAGTACAACCTATGTCTTACACATTACACCGGACCTAAAAACCTATTATGAAATTCCGGACGGCACCGGGGTTGAACAACTGGCTTTTGTATTCAGGAACCCGGACGGTACGCAACAAACATCAAATATCTATTACGACGTATATGATCCGGGCCTGTCTGTTTCCCTTACCGAACCTTCAGGCGACCTTGTGGTAAAACTGACCGATACCATAGATATTTTTGCCGAGGCCATTATGCTCGGGACTTCGGATCCCGATAGTATCACCCTGTATATTGACGATGCCATCAGCCATATCTCCTATGAAGATACGCTTCGTTACGAATTCATCGTCAGTACAGCCGAGTTGCACTGGATTAAGGTTATTGCAGATAACGGGACTTTCCATGTTGCAGATTCCGCCTTCTTCTTTGTCAGGGATGACCTGACTGTTGCCGATCTTCCGGCAGGGGCCGTGGACGGCATCAACTATATTGATACTTCAACTGTCACCGTGGTGCTTCATGCCCCATACAAAGACAATGTATTGCTGATAGGTGACTTCAATGACTGGCAATTGGATAATGATTACCTCATGAACAGGACGCCGGATGAAGAAAGGTACTGGTTAACCCTTTCCAATCTGACCAAAGGAGAAGAGTATGCTTTTCAGTACCTGGTGGATGGGAATATCCGGATAGCGGATCCTTATACCGATAAGATCCTTGATCCCGATAATGATGAAAGCATTCCCGAATCGTCCTACCCTGATCTGAAACCTTACCCGAAAGGAAAAACAACACAGATCGTATCCGTATTTCAAACCGCACAAGATACCTTCCGGTGGGAAGTTGAACAGTTTGTCCCGGTTTCCGTAACCGACCTTGTGATCTATGAATTGCATATCCGTGATTTTGTTGAAAACAGCAACTTCAAAACAGTAACCGATACCCTGGATTATCTTGAAGAACTAGGTATAAATGCGGTAGAGCTGATGCCGGTCAGTGAGTTTGAGGGGAACGACAGTTGGGGATACAATCCTTCTTTTTACTTTGCGGTTGACAAATATTACGGGACCAAAAACGATTTTAAGCTGTTTGTGGATGAATGCCATAAAAGGGGAATGGCTGTTTTGATGGATCTCGTATTGAACCATAGCTACGGACAGTCACCCATGGTACGACTGTATTTCGATCCACAGGCCGGAGAATACGGCCAGCCTACCCCGGAAAGTCCGTGGTATAACGAAGAGTGTCCCCACGAACCCTGGTGCTGGGGATATGACTTCAACCACGAAAGTGCTGCTACCAAAACATTTGTTACACGGGTTAACCGGTATTGGATGGAAGAATACAAAATCGACGGATACAGATTCGATTTCACCAAAGGATTTACCAATACAATCGGCGATGGCTGGGAATATGACGCATCGCGCATCAGTATCCTGAAGGCAATGTACGACAGTATCAAAGCTGTAAATGAAAATGCCCTGGTTATTTTTGAACACCTGTCTGAGAATACGGAAGAGACGGAACTGGCCAACTACGGTATCCTGTTATGGGGAAAAATGACCGACCCTTATAATGAAGCCACCATGGGATATCATGATGGAAGCAAGTCGGATCTTTCGGGAATATCCTACCTGTCCAGAAGCTGGGACATGCCTCATCTGGTGGGTTATATGGAAAGTCATGATGAACAAAGGCTCATGTATAAAAACCAGACATGGGGAAACAGTTCGGGTAATTATGATGTGAAAGGGCTGAATACGGGATTGGCCAGAATGGAGGCTGCTGCTACTTTTTTCTTCACAGTACCCGGCCCGAAGATGGTCTGGCAATTCGGTGAACTGGGGTATGATGTGGATATCGATGAACCATGCCGGGTATGCAGGAAACCGATCCGCTGGGAATATTTCGATCATGCGAACAGGTATCGTTTATACCAGGTTTTCAGTGCATTGATCAGGCTAAGGACAGAAGAGGATCTGTTCGAAACCACAGATTTCAGCCTTGATGTTTCTTCAGCCTTGAAAAAAATGCACCTGAACTCTTCCTCCATGAATGCCGCCATT
>JASFVU010000248.1:0-5249 GCA_050049665.1 Bacteroidales bacterium
TTCCGAAAAGTGGACACTACTATACGACCGGTAGAGGGACTTCAATATATTTCTAAGCAGCGTATTTTCTACACTCTTACTTTGAGCTTCACTATTTTCAGGTGATGCCCTGAAATATTCTTCTATACTTTCCCGAAGTTCTTCCCGATGATCTGGAGACCCATCCAGATATGAATTTACTGACACGATCTCCCGCAGGAATATGAGTATTTTAATTTGCTGTTGCACTGCGTTTTTATGATTCCCCGCTTTTTTATAAAAAATGGCTGAAAGTCGGTACAACATTAATATTCTCATATACCTGCCCGGGGATTCGTTGTTATACTCCTGCGGAAAGAATTTAAATAGTGCTTCGGTATTTTTTTTATTCGAATCTCCTATAAAAGCCAGATAATCCGCCAGAAATTCTTTATCAAGCGTGTCAGTTTTATCGGAACAACTGTAATAACAATCCCCTACGTCTGATAATGTATTCGCCAGAACTTCCAGGGAAAGATCATTCGTATTATAAAATTGATTGCTGATAAAACCCTCTAAAAGACGGGGGATGATATTTTTGGTGAAGTTTTTTTCGTTGGCAAGTACCATATCCAGATAATGTTTCAGTGCTCTATGGTAAAAATAGCAGGCAGTACAGGGGAGGTGCAATTCCTCGGCATTTGCTCTCTTACGTCTCGTACTGCAATCTTTACAAAATTCAAAATGGGAATAGTTTTCAGCACTTGTATCCTGAAGATCAGATGGATATTCATGGGTATACAGATCATCAATCTCTCCCCCTATCAACAATCCGTTGCTATAAAAGGTAATATCACCTATTTTATTGAGGAATTCAACCATAAATGGATATTTCAGACTTTTATCGGCAATGAGGTCATGCATTTCCATGAATTCGTTAAATGTCCTCTTCAGATCGATAGCTGTAATACCGTCGATACTTCTTTTTTCTATGACCTGTAACTTGGCAAACAGGGGCTGAACCAAAAGGCGGATCACTTCATAAGCGGCCGTAACATATTCATTTTTTCTTGTTTTCGCGAAATCAATGACTTTTTCGGTCAGTTCCTGATATGTGAGAAAAGCGGTATCATAGGTTTTCCTCTTCTCCAGTGAAATGCCCAGTTTGAGCATATTCCTTACCAGTAATACCAATTGTGTGAGTGTTATGTCTTTGAGTTTCTTATGCCTTAAACATTGAATACTGTCAAGATAATATGAGATGGCGGCTCCAAACTCTTCATCGTAATAGTACAGATCGCCCAGATTAAGTTGTGTGGATGAGATGGAGTAGATATAATCCTGACCTTTGGATTCTTTACATTGGATATCCTTATGCTGTTGGATTAACTTTTTAAGCTCCTCCCGGAAAAATTCCTTGATAGCAAGTGATTCATCGAGCATGAAATTGTATGAAGCCGAAGCTTCCTCATTTACCTTGGAAAGAAGGTTAAGCTCCCGGGATATTCGGTTGGCAAATTTAAAATCGAATAAGCCATTGACAATGGTCTGTAAATGATTCCTTCTCAGGAAAGAGATGATATTCAATACCAGTTCCCTGAGTTCAGAGGATTTATTAATATCGACTATCTCGGGCGAAGATTCCATGTTACGGTACGAGAATCCGCTTTTATGAAATTTAAACAGATGGTCAATCAGAAAAGATGCCGATACCAACAGTTTATCGCTATGATGACGAACATCCGTATTGACAAACAAATTGATGGGGGTTTGTATAAAGTTTATGATGCTCAGGTTATACTGGTCGTAATAATCGAAGAACAGGTAATGGCTATTAAGATTTTTACCGGCAACGAGGGAATCCACGTTGATCTTATTTCGTTTACTGTCCTTTAAAATATATTTATCGAAGAAAGAAGTAATCTTGTTTGGGGCACCCTTACTGACATGCGTGAGGTAGGTTATAAAATGTTCCAGGATGAAGATGATCTTCTCAATTTTCTGATGGGCCAGGATCCGTTCACTAACCTTAGACGATGAAAGATCTTCACGGAATTCGGGTATTTCTTCGGATAAATAGGTTTTGTATTCTGAAAGGGAATACCTGAACTCGGCATCATGGTGCGGTACCCAGGAATCAGGGATCAGGAACCGGCATACATATTCTTCAGCCCTGCTCGTAATATCAGAAAATCCACGTACATCCAGATCGGTGAGAAAACTATTCAGATATGTCACATGATGGAATATACTTCCTATGTTGAAGTTCCTGTCCGACACATCGGCAAGGGAGGCATCGAACATTTCCCGTCCGGCAATGAAAATGAATTTTGCACGTGCTGTTGAAAGGAAAAATTTGAGGTTTGACAATAGGCTCATTACGGCATGTTGCCGTTGCCGTGTACCTTCCGGGGTAAAAATGCTCGGTTTTTCCTGATGCTTTGTATCATTATATTCACCTCTGAATTCATCTTTTGGCTCTATTTTATCCAATTCATCAAAAATAAATACAAACTGAGCCCTGTAGTCGAATCGGTTCAACCGTGAAATATCTTCCAGTATCTCAATGAGGTGTTTTTCAATTTCCCGCTCATCGGCAATTTTATAATTACGTTGTTTACGGTTAAAAAAAGATAACAGCAGACTGGAAGACTGAAATCCGGAAATTTTTTCGATGGTCACCTGGGAATCGATGATCTCATTCAGGTGTTTAATTCTCCTGTTTATATTTCTGCGTGTGGTATTCTTTAATTTAACCAGGTGATATAAAAACTTCAGGATATACCAGGTTATTATCCAGTAAATGAATTGCAGATAATCCAGATGCATTGGAATAATTTGCAGCCGGGTGCGCTGATTGTATGTGTTATGTAACGAACGCGACAACAGAAGTTTTGCATTGTTTAATTTGCGGAAAGGCACCAGGTTTTTATACAACCGGTAATAGACCTTATAGATGAAAATATCAACCGGTGAGGTAACAGAGGCAATAATTTTAGAGGCCGGCTTTTTGTCATTGACCCGTTTATAGAAAGAATATAACTGATTATATGCGTGCAGTGTTTGCAGATCCAGCAGCCATTCTGAATTTTGGTCCAGGATGGCTCGCAAATCGGGATTCCCGAATAAATGGGATAGTAAGGCATCAATATCACGAAAGAGGATTGAACTGTCCTGACTTAATACATAATCCTTTATTTCAGAAGTTTCGAGTGAACGATAGGATTTAACCGTACTGATGAAATGGTATATATTCTTTCGTGCCTGAAAGAGTTTTGCCAGGCTGTCAAGTGCGACCTTCTGGATATCATTTGCACGGAAATAATCGATCAGATCCTGATCGAAAAGTACCAGGTTGACATATTTATGTAATAAGGCCGAATCAACCTTGTCGATGGTCGCATCATATTTGATCTTAACGCCAAGGAAATCTATATCGAACGGATGAAAATCGGCTGTTTCGAAATCTTTTGCGCAGATCTTTGTCAGTTCGGACATTTCTTCATGAACGGTTCTATACGCCTTGGTAAGTATGCTTATTTTGTTTCGAAACAGATTGGTATCCCTGATAAAAAATTCATTTCCCTGCCATTCTATTAAACGCTCAGTCTCTTCCTGTACCGGATATAATACAGATAAATGGTTTTTTATCGATACCAGTCTTTTTTCCAGCATGTTACGATAAGCGAATTTCCAGTAACTGTTCTGATCGAAGCTGTCCAGTTCACAGATCATACGTCTTGAATGTATTACCCTGCTAGTCGAATTGCCCAGTTCACATAATTTCCTTAGTGTATCAACAGAATCATCGTTGATAGGCACGTTAATTCCGCTTCTTTCCTCTTTATCCCATTGTGCTAACAATCCCCTGAGCTTATCAGGCCGGTTAGCATCGATCATTCCGATGATACTCTTCCTTAATTTTTCTACAATGTCATCCTTTGAATCACGGATCTCAGGTTCCGCTTTGTTCAACAGCGATAAGACATAATACAAATTATTATAGTTTAACCGGCCCTTGTCATTGAGGATGGGGATAAGCTTTTCCAGCAAATCTCCCTCTGATTCGAGCAATATGGGTATTTGAGAAGGAAGGTAATAATTGATCGACAAATCCTCTTTCATCATTTTGTTGTAATGATAGTAACTCGGGTTTTTATAAAGGAAACCGGCCAGCAGGAAAACACAGAACAAAAGGAATACCCGGATGCCGAAATTCAGGGTATTGTAACTGTGTTGAAATTTAGTATACTCTGTTTGGATCTTTCGGGCAATAAGTCTTAATATGTCTATCTCTTTCAGATCGGTATAGCCGAGGTTTAGTGCAATGTACCTTTGCTCTGAGTAGTTATAAAGTTTTTCGGCTGCATAGATCAGTTTTTCCACTATAAATGCCAGAAAGCCTTTCTTATTATCGGTTTCGTTATCTAACTTGCGGGGATAGATTTCATTACTTTGTCTTATCTGGGTCAGGCGGAGATGACTAATCAAAGTAATGGATAAAAGAAGTAAAAAAGGAATGAGGAGCCATAAGAATGAGTAACCTTGCTGAAACGCTGACAAGGTAATTCCGGATTCTCCATTTAGGTATAGCCTGACAATCCTGAAAAGAAATAAACCTGTAAATCCGGTTAATATTAGGAAGGAAACAATAAAAAGGTCAAGAATTATCGTATTCAATTTCTCACTATCTGTTGAAGCAGGCGCTGCCTGAAAATAATGCTTCCATTTCTTAAACAGGGAATGTCTTTCCGGATTTTTGGGATTTTTATTAATCGGTCTCCATCTTTTTTTCTCGAGATATAAGTAGCTTGAAATGTGTATTGCACAGAATAAAATCGTGCCGGTTATTGGGAAATTAGTAAGAAAAACGACGTAGAAGAACAGACAAAACAGGAATATCCTTATATACCGTTTGACCAATCTATGATACTGGGGAGGTCCCGATATTTCCTGAAGGACCTTATTGACAAAGCTTGTCTTGCCCATCCCTCTAAACCCCGTTACCAGATAGGTACCCGACAATTTTTCACTGTTGGTCAGTATGGATTTAAATGTTTCTATCAGACGTTCTCTTCCGATAAACCGTTTATCCGGCCGGAAGACTTCCGAGGGGCCGTGAAAGTATGAGTAATTATGTAACTCAATAAAAACGCGGCTGATTTTTGCTGAATATTTTGAGAACAGATCATTCCTTTGATGCGGTGATGGATCATGATTTTTCTTTGAAAACCATTTAAGGAATTTTTCAAAGACCGATTTTACTTTTTTCATATTTTAAACAGTATACC
>JASFVU010000249.1:0-5247 GCA_050049665.1 Bacteroidales bacterium
GATGAAAGAAAAAAATACGAACAACAAGCCGGGTAATACAAAAGAAAACAAAAAGCTCAGCAGGCGCGAGATACTGAGAGGTCTTTCCACGCTGCCGGTTGTCGGAGTTTTTGCCTATGGCTTATACAAAAAGTGGAAACACGACCGGTTGCTGAAAAACAAGTTACTTTCGGAACTCAATTTAACCGGTGATGAGGAGATTTATCCCGTATCCGGACAAAGATCGCCGGGAAAGAAATTGAGACTGGGCATCATCGGCTATGGTATTCGTGGCGAACAATTGATGAAAGGTCTGGGCTTTGCCAATCCGGAGAGAGTGGACGAATGGAAACAGGATGCCCTGGAAAACAAAGAAGACAAGCGATATGCCGACTTTCTGGCCCAGGAAGATCTGAACGTCACCATCAATGGTGTTTGCGACGTATTTGATGTCCAGGCCGAAAAGGCCCTTCTTGCTTCGGCAAACCATGAACGAAAGGGGACAGATGGTAAATTCGAAGTTACTGCCAAGAGATACAAAACTTACAAGGAACTACTGGCAGCAAAGGATATTGATGCCGTTATTATCGCCACACCCGATCACTGGCATGCTCAAATGGCGATCGATGCAGCCCGTGCCGGCAAACACGTATATGTGGAAAAAGGAATGACACGGACAGTGGAAGAAGCTTTTCAACTAAGGGAAGCCGTGAAAAATAGCGGAATAATATTGCAACTGGGTCACCAGGGACGTCAGACCGCAAGTCATAAGAAAGCCCGGGAGATCATTGAAAAAGACATCATCGGCAAGATCTCATTAATAGAGATCTGCACCAACAGGAACGACCCGAACGGAGCCTGGGTATATGACATTGACCCGGAAGCCAGTCCGAAAACAATTGACTGGAAACAATTCATCGGGCCGACAAGCTGGCATCCTTTCAGCCTGGAACGTTTTTTTCGCTGGCGCTGCTGGTGGGATTACGGAACCGGGTTATCAGGGGATCTGTTCACCCATGAATACGATGCAATAAACCAGGTCCTTGATCTCGGCATCCCGGAATCGGCAGTTGCCTCGGGAGGAGTTTATTTCTATAAGGACGGACGCGAAGTACCGGATGTATATCAGTCGGTATTCGAATACCCCGACAGGGATCTGACGCTGCTGTACAGCGCTTCCCTTTCAAGTGACAGGTTCAGGGGAAGGGTATTGATGGGACATGACGGTCATATGGAAATGGAGGAAAATCTTACTGTTTATGCAGATCAGAACTCAACAAGGTACAGGGAAAAAATAGATTCGGGGATCATTGATCCCGGTATTCCCATTTATACCTATATTCCCGGAAGGGAAAATGTTGATGCCGTTACTTCTGCAACGGAACAGTATTTTGCCGGAAGAGGACTGTTATATACTTATATCAATGGCCGGAGAGTTGATACAACCCACCTTCATATAAAGGACTGGCTCGATAGTATCATGTCGGGGAAACAGCCGAGCTGTCATATCGACCTGGGATTTCAGGAAGCGATCACTGCCCATATGGGCACCATTGCCTACAGGGAAAACAGGAAAGTATACTGGGATGCCGGCCGGGAAAAGATCGTATGACAATATTGTTTGCAATACATTGATAAACTATAAGTGATCTCTTTTTTTAATTTTATTTGAACCTTTCTTATGGCAAAAACGCTTCAGGTGGGAATCATCGGATTTGGCCTTTCGGGTAAAGTATTTCATGCCCCGTTCATTCATTGCGATCCGAATTTTACCCTCAGGAAAATAATATCAAAACGCAAGGATGAGATAGCATCTGTCTATCCTTATGTTGAAACTGGTGTTGATCCCGATGAGCTGTTCAATGACGAAAAAATTGATCTTGTGATCGTTGCCACACCGAACACAAGCCATTTTGACCTGGCAAGGAAAGCACTGATCAGCGGAAAACATGTTATCGTTGAGAAGCCGGTAACAAATTCTTCTGCCGAGGCAGAAGAGCTGATAAAACTCGCTAGACATGAGAAGAAAGTGCTGAGTGTTTTTCACAACCGCCGGTGGGACGGTGATTTCAGGACCATAAAGAAGATCCTCGAAAATAAATGGCTGGGGCGGATCGTTGAATTCGAATCCCGCTTCGACAGGTACAGGCCTGAGTTCGAGCCGGATAAATGGCGCAATCAGGAAGCCCCGGGAAGCGGTGTTTTGTTTGACCTGGGACCCCATCTGATCGATCAGGCGGTCTGTCTGTTCGGCAGGCCGGTCTCGGTCTGGGCCGATATAAGGAATCAGCGAAAAGCAGGAAAAACAGACGATAGTTTCGAAGTTCACCTGGAGTATGGAGACCTGAGAGCGATCCTCAAAGCAGGGGTCCTTGTCCGGGAGCAGAGCCAGAGGTTTGTGCTTCACGGTACCGAAGGGTCGTTTGTTAAATACGGCCTGGATCCCCAGGAGGAAATTCTGTCCAAAGGAGTTATGCCTGACGCAGATGACTGGGGAGCTGATAAAGCAGAGAATTTCGGCACGCTCAATACCTCTGTCAACGGAATGCATTTCATCGGACGGATCGAAACCCTCCCGGGAAATTATGCGGGTTATTTCAACAATGTTTACCGGGCAATATGCCATAAGGAAGACCTGGATGTCAGGCCCGAAGATGCCGGTCTGGTCATTGAGATCATAGAAGCGGCTTTCCGGAGCAGTCATGAAAAACGGGTTGTGGCATTCTGAAAGACGATGAATTCAGTTAATCTGTAAAAGCATGTTAGCTTTTGGGTTGTTGGTTTTTGGCTATTTGGGTGCTGGTTCCTCGGTGCTGGATACTGGGCTTTTATAAATGTTTAATCGTGTAATTGTGTAATTGATGAATTGGTAAAACTGGTGAATTGATTAAATGAAATATACGATTAGCATATCAGAATCTTCATTTCACCAGTTATTCGATTAATTCAGTTAATCAGTCATTAAGACGATGATCCGTAATACCTTTTGGCTTGCTACGGGGATAAGAATTTTCAGATCACCGTTTTTTTCCTGCCGGGATTTGTTTTAGTTTCCGTTTAAAAATAATACCTTGGATTGAATTATTTGAACTTATATAAAATAACCTAAATACATAGGCCTATGAAAAACAACAACGGTGATCAAAAGATCACAAGAAGACAATTCCTGGAAAATTCCGCTGTCGCCACTGCCGGTTTTACCATACTTCCGAGCAGTGTGATCAGCGGATTAGGTCACAAAGCTCCCAGTGATAAACTCAACATTGCAGGCGTAGGTGTCGGAGGAAGAGGGGGAGGCGTTCTGAAAGCCCTGAAGGGAGAAAATATTGTAGCATTGTGTGATGTCGACTGGAAATATTCCGCCGGGATCTTCGGGGAATTTCCCGATGCTGAAAAATTCTATGACTGGCGCATCATGTTCGACAAAATGAAGGATTCCATTGATGCTGTGGTTGTAGGGACTCCCGATCATTCGCATGCGATCGTTGCCATCAATGCAATGAAAATGGGAAAACACGTGTACTGTGAGAAGCCGCTTACACATTCGGTATGGGAATCGCGGGAGATGACCAGGATCGCCAACCAATACAAAGTAGCCACTCAAATGGGAAACCAGGGAAATTCCGGTGAGGGAATACGGCAGATCTGCGAATGGATATGGGACGGTGCCATCGGTGAGGTCAGGGAAGTTCATGCATGGACGAACAGGCCTATCTGGCCCCAGGGGCTTGAACGGCCAAAGGAGAGCATGGATGTTCCCGATACGCTGAAATGGGACCTGTTTCTCGGACCTGCTCCGTACCGGCCGTACAACTCGATCTATACACCCTGGAACTGGCGGGGCTGGTGGGATTTTGGCACAGGTGCCCTGGGCGATATGGCCTGTCATATCATGGACCCTGTGTTCAAAGCGCTTAACCTTAAATATCCTGTTAAAGTGCAGGGAAGCTCCACACAATTGAATACGGAATCTCCCCCGGTTGCCGAGGTCGCTACCTTTGTTTTCCCAGAAAGGGAAAGCCTTCCGAAGGTTGCCATGCCCGAAGTAAAGGTAAAATGGTGGGACGGTGGCTTATTGCCCGAAAGGCCTCCCGAACTTCCCGAAGGGGATATAATGGGCAGGGACCCGAACGGAGGATGCCTGTTCATTGGTACAAAAGGAAAACTGATGTGTGGCTGTTATGCCATGAATCCTTTCCTGCTTCCTTTATCACTGGATGAATCGTACAAGCGGCCGGCAAAAACCCTGAGAAGGATCGAGCCTCATTATATAACGGAAGGCAGTTTCAAGATCAATACGGGACATCAGCTGGATTGGGCACGTGCCTGCAAGGAAAGTCCGGAAAACCGCGTTGAGGCAAGCTCAAACTTCAATTATTCGGGTCCCCTGAATGAAATGGTTGTCATGGGGGTTGTGGCAGTGCGCCTTCAGGATCTGAAGAGAGAACTCGAATGGGACGGAAAGAACATGAAATTCCTGAATATTTCGGACAGCGATGAGATCAGGGTCGTTACCTCGGATAAATTCGATGTAATAGACGGACATCCTCATTTCGATACGCAGCATGCCACGATCAATGCAAAACAGGCGGCTGAAGAATATATCAAACACACCTACAGGGAAGGGTGGACGATGTAAGATGATGAAAGGTGATACTGAATTAATATGAATTAGTAACAATAAAAACTTATTAAATGAAAGATCTGATAATCAAATCTCTGCTGGTATTTTTTGTTTGTTCCCTGCTTTCATGCCAGGAGCAAACAGGACCTAACCAATTGTCTCAACAGGAACAGGAAGAAGGATGGGTATTGCTGTTTGACGGTACCACCATGGACCACTGGAGAGGATATTGCAAGGATTCCATACCGGGTGCATGGGTAGTGGAAGACGGAACGATCCATATCCAGGGTTCCGGAAAAGGGGAAGCCGGCGCTGTTGACGGCGGTGACATCATTACAATGAAAAAATACAAAAATTTTGAACTCAGCCTGGAGTGGAAAGTATCGGAAGGCGGGAACAGCGGGATCTTTTACCTTGCCAGGGAAAATTGCGGCAATGATTCCATTTCCGGTGAGCCGATCTATAAATCCTCTCCTGAAATGCAGATCCTCGACAACGAAAGACATCCCGATGCAAAACTGGGAGTTGACGGGAATCGTCAGGCAGGGGCCCTGTATGACCTAATACCGGCAAAACCGCAAAACGCCAAACCGGCAGGCGGGTGGAACCAGGTAAAAATAACGGTTTATAAAGGGACCGTCATT
>JASFVU010000463.1:0-3352 GCA_050049665.1 Bacteroidales bacterium
TTTATTTTGACTTTCGGTTTTCTGGGAGGCGGGGTGATAAAGTCCACTTTTTTCCCTGTGATCCCCTTTGATTTTTTTACCGTGGACATTGCTTTTACTCCGGGCTCCGGGGAAAAGCAAACATGGGATTACCTGATGAGGTTCGATTCTATAATTTGGGAAGTTAATAAGGAACTGGTCGAAGATTATGGAGAGGTCCTCAGGAAGGATGACGAAGACAGTGTAACAGTGATAAAATATACCTTCCCTGGCATTGGCAGTGCATTCGATGGAGTTGAAAACGGATCACATGCAGGGAGTATTTTTGTTCAGCCGCGTGATCTGGATAAATTCGGGATCTCGAGTTTTGAGGTGGCCGACAGGATCCGCCGTAAGATCGGCCCCGTACCGGAAGCAGAAAAATTCCGTGTGGGAGGAGGAAACCGTTTTGGGAAACCTGTTTCCATCAGTTTGCTGGGTAAGGATTTTGATGAACTGAAACAGGCAGAGAATTATCTGTTAGAAGGTTTACAAAACATGGACGTATTGACCGGTGTGGTAAAAACAAATGCGGCAGGGAAGCGTGAGGTACAATTACAATTGAAGCCAAAAGCCTATTTTCTCGGACTGGACCATGCGAGCATAAGTAACCAGGTCAGACAGGGATTCTTTGGAGGACAGGCACAAAGGCTGCAGGAAGGGAAAGATGAGATCAGGGTATGGGTAAGATATCCGAAAGATGACCGCTCGAACATAGGACAAATGGAAAATATGAAGATCCAGACCTCCGGAGGTGAATATCCACTCAGCGAACTGGCAACCTATGAGATCCGGAGAGGCCCGGTAAATATTAATCATTTTAACATGTCACGTGAAGTGCGTGTTGAGGCTGATCTTACCGATCCTTACGATCCGGTGCCTCCGATCCTGCAAGAGATAGATAAGAACATTTTATCGAACCTGAAGGTCCATTATCCGGGAATAAAGATCGAATACCAGGGACAGCAGAGGAGAAGCAGTGAATCAATGGCGGAATTGTTAAAATGGTACATCATTGCCCTGATCGTAATTGTGCTTGTTATCATGATGCACTTTCGTTCTTTATCCCAATCTTTTATCATTATCCTTATGATACCGCTTGCATGGATGGGAGCGGCCTGGGGGCACGGTATTGAAGGAATTCCAGTATCCATGTTAAGCGCCTGGGGGATGGTGGCCCTTTCAGGTGTTATCATCAACGATGCTGTCGTTTTCCTTTCCAAATTCAACCAGAATATGCAGAAAGGGATGAAATTCACCGATGCATTGTATAATGCGGGAATATCAAGATTCCGGCCTATCTTGCTTACGACAATAACAACTTCTGCCGGACTTTATCCCATCATTCTGGAAAAGAGCTTTCAGGCTCAGTTCCTTCGTCCGATGGCAGTTTCACTTGCTTATGGTGTTTTGATCGGAACGGGATTTATCCTGCTTTTCTTTCCGGCCCTGATCATGTTTCTGAACGATGTTCGTGTGGCCCGGACATGGCTGTGGACAGGCAGGAAGCCGACACGTGAGGAAGTACAGGTAGCAGTGAGACATTTGGAAACAGAAAAAGAAATCAAATTATGAGGAAGTTAGTTTTATTTGTCATCAGCCTGATAACAATTGCCTCTTCTGCACAGGATACACTGACTCTTCAGCGTGCCATTGAGATGGGGTTAAACAACAATTACCAGATCAGGATCTCATACAAGGAGCTGGCAATCGATCAGAACAATAACACCTGGGGTACTGCGGGAAGATATCCCACTATCACCTTTAATACTGCTGTCAGTGGAGTGGCTGACAGATATGCCGATGCCTCACTGCTTCAGCTTGCAAATGAGAACCTTGCGGACACAGTCGATGTAAATACACAGCAAAGCCTCTTCATAACACCTTCGGTAAACCTGAACTGGGTCCTGTTTAACGGCATGTCGGTGAATATTAATAAAGCAAAGCTTGCTTATATTGAACAGCTTTCGGAAGGAAATACGGCAATTGTTGTTGAAAACACTCTGCAAAGTATCCTTCTGGCTTATCATATCGTTTTGGTACAGGGTGAGGCCCTTGAAGTACTGAACGAAGTCAAGATCCTTTCGCGTGACAGGTACGGCTATGTTAAAGCCAGAAAAGAATTCGGCAATGCTGTTACTTTCGATGTTTTGCAGGCCGAGAACAACTACCTTGCCGATTCAGCCAATGCGTTGAGACAGGAGATCAATTATAAAAATGCACTGAGAAACCTTAATCTTGTTCTTGCCGAACCGGTTGACCAGGAGTACATCCTTACGGATGAGATGATAGAATATGACCGGGAATTCCTGTTCGGAGACCTGATCTCAAAGCTTGAAAGCAATAACAAGACCCTTCAGAATCAATACGTCAACCAGGAGATACTAAAGAAGAATGTGAGCCTTAGCAAGTCAGAACTCTATCCGACGGTCTCACTATCTGCAGGATTTGGAAGGACGTATACCGGGCTTTACGGGGACCTTGAGAACTATTACTGGGATGATGACGGATATAGTGCTAATGCTCAGCTTTCACTGACCTATACACTTTCCAACGGCGGGAATGTCCGGCGGACGATCCGGAATGCAAAAATTCAGCAGGAAATAGGCGAATTAAGGATTGAAGAAATGAAGCAGGCCCTTTATAACCAGTTGTTCAATACGTATGAGCAATATACGATTAAAAGGCAGCTTTTACATGTTTCCGATGCGAATGTTAAAAGTGCAAGGTTAAATTTGCAGATCGCCGAAGAAAAATACAAGTCGGGAGCCATTAACTCATTTAACTACCGGGATATACAGCTTATCTATCTCAATGCCGTCCGGGATCAGCTGGAAGCAAAATACAATGTGATCGAATCATTTACCGAATTGTTGAGACTGACAGGAGGAATCATCACGGAATATGAATAAACGGGATCAGTTCGTTAATTCTTTCAAAGAGAAGGTCTTATCTACCCGTATGCCTTTTTCTGTCCGTTTTACCGTGCAGCATTCACTGAATATGTCATGTTCAAAAAACAACACATAGCCATTATCCGCAGCTTCCTTGAGAAAGGCTGCATGTTCCTGCATTGAAATAAGAGGCTGGATATCAAATCCGCAGACCCATGAAGAGGGAATGTGTGCCGCCGTTGGGAATAGGTCTGATACATAAACAATGGTATGATCACGGTAATTAATGAAAGGGACGAGCAGTCCCTCCGTATGGCCGTTATAAAACCGGTAACTTATGTTGTCGGTAAAATCTGTTTCTTCATATAAAAAGTTTAACCGGCCGCTTTTTTGAATAGGCTCGAAGTTTTCAGTCAGGAAAGATGCCTTTTCCCTCTGGT
>JASFVU010000250.1:0-5205 GCA_050049665.1 Bacteroidales bacterium
CTCGGCATAGCCTATAATACCGGACAGGCTGGCTTTTAAATCGTGTGCTACCGTATGCGCATATTCATCAAGTGCGATATTTCTGTCTTTTAATTCTTTTTCGGCTTTCTTCCTGTCTGTGATATCAGTTACAAATCCAATCCCTAGCATACCTGATTCCGTAGTCAGATAACTTATACTGACCTCAACAGGAAACGTCGAATCATCCTTTCGTCTGGCCGTAAGCTCCATGCCAATTCCCATGGAACGGATCTTTGGCTTCAAAAAAAAATCCTTCAGGTGCCGGCGATGCTTCTCCCGAAGATCCGCCGGAATAAAGACATCTATTTGTTGTCCTGTTACTTCCTGTCTTTCGTAACCGGTCATCTCGGACATACGTTTGTTAATGAGAATTATTTGTCCCGATTCATTTATAAAAATCACACCTTCGGCCAACGATTCCAGCAATGTTTTAATCGTAACATCTCCCTGCAGCAATCCTGCCGTAAAAGCTATCCTTTTCTGTATCTCAAATTCTTCATTATACCCTTGCTGATTTTCCATAACTTTTTTTATAAAAGTTAGTTAATTATTTGAAAAGGTGGCAATTAAATTTAATCTGATTGGCATTTCCCGGAATTTTTTATCGGGAAAAAATCAATCCGGTAATAAAATTTAAAATGACCCGGCGTTTGGCGTGCCTTCCTGTAAAAAGTTTACCCGTCCGCAGACGGGTAAACCGGTAAGGCAGGAAATTTATTTAATTGGGCTAAACCAAAATGTTATGTATGTCAGGTGGACTTTTCTCTTATCACTCTTCGGATACCGGCTTATTGCACGGTTATTTTTGTATGATAGTAGCGGGAATCATTCACCAATCGTATAATGTATATCCCCGAGGGTACATTCAGGTTTAATTCGATATCGGTTTGATTTGTCACATCGTGGACTTCGATCAGGTTACCATTCAGATCAAATACGGAAACCGATGTTATACCTTCCATGCCATCCAGTATAAAGCGGCCGTTTTCCGAGGGATTAGGATATAGCCTTATATTCCCTGTTCCTGTTATACTTTGCGTTCCGACCTGACCGGAAACAGTGATCTCCATTTGATCTGATACATCCGATCCGAGTTCAAGCGACCTTCCGTACACCGTAATCGTTCCATCAGTCACGGCAGTGAGCAATCCATCCTCATCAATGGTAGCTATGTCTGTATTACTAACCTGCCAATAGACTGTTTTTAGAGTAGCAGTATCCGGGTAAACATCGGCCAGCATTTGCAGGGTACCATTATCGGTGTCAATGGTGGTTTCACCTGATGAAGTATAAACAGAGATCGATTCGTTCGGTACAAACTCGTTTTTCAGGTAGGCCCGTAACCACAGCATAGCAGGTCGCTCGTTTCCAAATTCATCAATCAGGTAGGCTCCCTGATCGCCCCGCCACATACCGGGCCGGAATCCCCAGAGTGTAATACCTTGTATGGCCGGATGTTTCCAGAACAGGGGGAACAAATTCATATACCCGTGTACCTGCTGGCGGTCGGTCAGCCCGTCGATGTCTAATTCAGTGACATAAAGGGGTAATCCCGTACTGGCAAGTGTATCAAGGTTTCGCAGAATAGTTTCGTTCGATGCATTGTGGGAAAAACCATGAGCCTGGAAACCAATGGCATTGATCAGCGTATCCTCAGCCTGAAGCAGTTCAATGATCTCCATGTATGTGTCGGTATTGTCGGTACTGTTCATAATGTTATATTCGTTGATCACGAGCACCGTTGTATCGGTGAAGGCAGCCCGCGCCATGCGAAAAGCTTCCAGTATCCAGTCCCATCCGGTTACGCCCGATCCGCCCAGAGCACCGATGTATCCACCTTCGTGTAAAGTGTCCGGAGGCTGATGCAAAGGTTCATTGACTACCTCCACCTGATCGATTCCCGGGTATCGTGCGGCAACAGCAGCAAACCACTCTTCCAGTTCGGCACGCTGTTCTGCCGAATCAAGATCGGCCACCCAGGCAGGCTGTTGTGCACCCCATACCAATACATGATGTTTGAAGACAAAATCACTGTCCATGGCCACCTGATAAGCAGCATCCAGGTCGGTCCAGGACATGTTATCACGCGTACCTTCCACCCATCCCCATTTTCCGGCATTTCCCGGAGTAACCTGGTTCCAGTAACCGGCAAAATCGCGCTGCGAATCGGGACCATAACCACATCCCAGAAATTTGTCCAATCCGGAAGCCAGGGGAGGCCCGACCGGTTCTTCTCCGGGAGGATATTCGGAACCGGCTTCTCCTTTATCCAGGTTATCCACTGTGTAGTACAATCCCTCCCTTCCAAAAGCGATCTTATCAATGTCGAACCCATTTTCACGGGCACCGATCTCAAAAGTTTTGGTAAGATCACCGAGTTCTATCCTGAATGTGATGGGATCTTCAAAACCCGTATAATCCGATAATGCAATCCATTTCCAGGTTTCCGAGGCTGCGTCTCCCTGCCCTTCAACCACGTCATCGAGAATGGTAAAACCGGCAACACTCATATTATTACAGACAATCCAGTCATTATCCGTTACCGGATCTTTGGTACCAAATCCGTTCCCGTGAAAGAAACTATCATCATCGGCCCCTTCGGAGCCTACCCGAACCCGGGCAAATAGTTTATAAGTGCCCGAATCGGTAAAATTGACGGTAAAGGAAGCCACTTTATCAGCACTACCCGGATTTCCCGAATTAATAAAATCCGTCTGCGGAGTAATAAAATCCACATCACCCTCTGTTACTGTCTCCAGGTCAGCTCCCAGCGTGCCTGTTTCAGCTTCAACAATAACCGGGGCATTTTGCCCATTAACAGTTAAACTGAATAATGATATTAATGCTATCTGAAAAACAGTTGGTCTCATATATCTCTTAATTTAGTATTGTTATAAAATT
The DNA here is from genome assembly GCA_050049665.1 of Bacteroidales bacterium. GTDB lineage: Bacteria > Bacteroidota > Bacteroidia > Bacteroidales > UBA10428 > UBA10428. Next base: position 2,923 of record JASFVU010000250.1, read on the forward strand.
AAACTAAATGTTTTTAATATTACGTGAGTTCGAAATAAAAAACCTTAATTATCAATTCTTTAACAAAGTTTTTGGTGTCCCGGTGAAAATCGGGATCGTTTTTTAGTGTCCCCGCCTGAATGACGCAGTCGGGCAGGTTTGTGGCACTTTCTTGTATGGATTTTATGCCACTAAGACTCCGATACTCAAAGAAAACACGAAGATTTTCCATATATGTTGTTCTGTATCAATAAATTACCTTTCGCTCATTATATCGAGCTTACGTTAATATTGGTTTTATGATGCGATTTCCTTTTTTAGTGTAAAAAGACCTGGCAAACAATACCAGGTCTTTACCTACCTACAAGAAAGAATTAAAAAATGAACGTTTTATTTTTAACTCTGACTTAATTTATATCCTTCATTTTTGAAGATGCTTTCATGAAGCAATATTTTCAAAACAATTGTAAGCGGAAAATCAGAACTGTAATTAAAAGTGTAAAATACTTTTAAAATGGGTAGTTGTGTATAACTTTTTCGTCTTTTGCTATGAAAAATAAGGCGATAACAATGATCAAACTTCATTGAAAGAACAGGAAAAAGGTTAAAACCTGACAGGAATGAGCATCTCTGTCCGCCGGAAATACCATGACAAAATGGAAAGAACTATAGCCGGATCAGGCTGTACAGGTCCATTCATCATCTCATGAATTCAGATGGAGGCTTGCCGTATTGATCTTTAAAACTTTTTGTAAAATAGGCCGGTGAAGAAAAGCCTGTTTTGTAGGCTATTTCCGCCAATGTGAGTTTCTTTGATTCCATCAGGATGATAGCCTGTTTTAACCGGATGATCTTAATAAATTCTATAAGTGTCTTTCCCGACAGTCTTTTTACCCTTCTGTACAATTTGCTGTGGCTCATATTCAAAGCATCTGCCAGTTGATCTACATTCAGATTGTTGTTGCTGATGTTTGCAATAATATAATCGATCAGCCTTTGAAGAAAGGCCTGATCCATTTCGTCTTCCGCCAGTTGATTAGGCAGTATGTAAACATCCTGGCTGAACCGGGCATATAATTTTTTTCTTGTCAGGATCAACTGGTTGATCTTTGCATAAAGCAGCTGAAGATTAAAAGGTTTGCTTATATAAGCATCAGCTCCTGTTTCAGTTCCTTCGATCTGATCGGGGGCGGTAGCTTTTGCCGTTAATAAAATTACGGGAATATGGCATGTTTTAACATGGGTTTTGACCGTTTTACACAGATCAATACCACTGCATCCGGGCATTATGACATCACTTAAGATCAGATCGGGTATTTTGCCCAGCGCTAATTTGATCCCGGTTTCCCCGTTCTCGGCCTGAATTACATTATATGTCCGGCTCAGTTCGTTCGATAAAAATGCCCTGAGTTCATCATTATCTTCAACGATCAGGATTTTATACCTGTTTTCTTTTGCAGCCGGTTCTTCCAAATTGTCTCTTCCGGATTCAAACGTTTCATACTCGTCTATTGATAATTCAACCCCTTCAGGTTTTGAAGGTTTATCATCGATCTCGCCGGGTGCATATGCCTCCCGATCAATGGGCAGCATAAAAACAAACCGGGTTTCTTTTCCGGGCTGACTTTCAGCCCGGATAGTGCCACGATGCAATTCCACAAGGCCTTTGGTTAAGGTAAGTCCGATCCCGGTACCTGATTTTTTGTATGAATATCCCGATTGCGTTTGATAAAATTTATCGAAGACAAATGGCAATTCTTCAGGTAAAATTCCTGTCCCGTAATCAATTACCATAACTTCGATATACCTGATATCAGGCCGGGCCTTCGTATTCGTTTCCGGGTACCGTGTAACGGATTCCGCCGAATCACAACAATTGATCTTTATGGTTATTTTTCCGTTGTCGGGGGTATGTTTAATGGCATTCGACAATAAGTTCAGCAGGATGGTCTCCAGCTTTTCCGCATCAAACCATCCGTAAACCGGGGCGTCGCCGGCATCAATATGAAGAGTGATCCCGCGTTTATTTAAACGTATGGTAAAATATCCGGCAATTTCCTGTGTGCATTTTAGTATATCTCCATGATGTATTTTTAATCTGGTAATTCCTTCTTCCAGTTTTCTCAGATCCATTAAATTATTGGTCAGCTGAAGCAATCTCCGGGCATTTCTGAGTATTACCAGGAGCTGTTCTTTAACTTTTGATCTCGTGGAATTAATAAGAGTTTCCAGAGGACCGATAATCAGGCTGAGAGGTGTTTTGAATTCATGCGATATGCTTGTAAAGAACTGTATATTCTGCTC
>JASFVU010000045.1:0-10316 GCA_050049665.1 Bacteroidales bacterium
AAATTTCAGAAACAGCCTGTCCCGCAAAAGGCGGGAGAGTGCACTGAAATTTGTTAGTTGAACTAATCCCGATAGCGAAGCGTATCGGCATTATGTGGTTTAATACCCCGATGTTCTGCATCGGAATTTTGGGTTCAGGGTTCTACCTTGAGGATTCATACCATTGATTTCATGACGGACAGGACGAGAAAAATAAAAATTGCTTCCTGTATCGGAATTATCGGGAATGCCCTGCTTGCTGCATTTAAAATTGCTGCAGGTTTCCTGTCCAATAGTCTTTCGGTCGTTGCCGACGGGATAGATTCAGGAGGTGATGCACTTATTTCTCTGATGACATTGTATATTGCCTCATTACTGGCTAAACCCCCCAACATCAAATTTCCGTACGGATATGGTAAAGCGGAAGCGAACGGCACCATTGTTTTATCCTTTGTTATTTTTTTTGCAGGCGCCCAACTGGCTATATCTTCCGTGAAACGGCTGATTGAAGGAAATACCGGAGAAATACCCGGTACATTGGCCATCATTGCTATTGTTACATCCATTGTTATAAAGATCTTACTGGCACGTTATCAATTCCATATTGGGAAAAAAACAGACAGCAAAATGCTTATTGCGTATTCAAAAAATATGCAAAGCGATGTGATTATCTCCGGTTCGGTACTGGTCGGACTGATCTGCAGCACCCTGCTGAAAATGCCTGTTCTGGATACGGTAGCGGCATTGCTGGTAGGTTTGTGGGTGATCTGGGTGGCTATAAAAATATTCGTTGAGACCAACATGGAATTAATGGACGGGAACATTGAAAAGTCCATTTATGAAAAGGTGTTCAAAATCGTTGAATCCGTTCCTGAGGTGAAAAACCCGCATCGTATGCGGATCAGGCGTGCCGGACATAAATTGATGATCAACATTGATATTGAGCTTAATGGCAAAATGACATTAAGTCATGCACACGAAATTTCTCATATCGTTGAAAAAGAGATCAGGGAGGAACTGGGACAGGAAGTTTTTGATGTGGTTATTCATATTGAACCTTACGGAGACAATATCAGGGAGGAAAATCTGGGCATATCAAAGGATGGTCTGTATAGCAACTGAAAAAACGGATCAGATGAAGTTGTTTATCAGGTCAAGAAGCACAGGCGGGTTATAAGGTTTGGATATGTAGCCGTCGCAGCCTGCTTCAAGACTTCTTTCTTTCTCTTTGGCCTTTGAATAGGCTGTCTGTGCTATCACCGGTAATCCGGGGCGGAGGGATTTTATTTTTTTTGTGGCTTCATAACCGTTCATTCCGGGCATCATAATATCCATAAGCACCAGGTCGATCTGCGGATGTTTCCGGACCAATTCACAGGATTGCTCTCCGTTGCCGGCTTCCAGCAGCTTTGCCCCCGTACGTTTTATAATTTCACTCAGGTAAATGAAATTGTTTTGTTCATCTTCCACAATGAGTATGGTCTTGTTACGCCAGTCGTAAGCAGGAAGGGTTTTTTTTCTGGATCTTGCAGCCTCCTTTTTTTTTGTCTTTACGTCGCTTGTATCAAAATAGGGCAGGGTAAAATGAAAAGTTGATCCTTTGGATAAATGGCTGTGAACCCAGATCTTTCCGTTCATCAGCCTGACAAGGTGTTTGACTATATAAAGGCCCAGGCCCGCACCCCTGTAAAGCTTGGAGTTTTTATCCTCCAGCTTGCTGAAACGGTCAAAAATAAAATCCGATTTGTCTGGTGGGATACCAATGCCGGTATCTTCAACAAAAAATTCCAGCATTTTGGGTTCTTTTTCATATTCCGTAATGTAATGCGGGATGCAACCGAATTTGATGCTACCCTTTTCCGTATATTTAAAGGCATTGCCGACAAGAGCCTGCATGATCTGTTTAAACCTTAACGGGTCGGAGTATAATATATAATCTTTGTCTTTGGGTTCTATTTTTACTATTAGTTTGATATTTTTCTTTCCAAGCTCTTCTTTTTCTATGGTGAAGTGTTCGAGCAATTCTTCCAGAAGATTTTTAACCGAGAAATTTGATTTTACAATTTCCATCTGACCTGCATGAATCTTTGACATATCCAGAATGTTATCGATGAGGTTCAGGAGAACCTGGCAGTTCCTGTTTATTCTGGTCGTATAATTTTTTATGTCCTCCTGGGGGAGATTATTATCATTCAGCAAAGAGGCAAAACCCATAATGGCATTCATGGGTGTTCTTATTTCGTGCGACATGTTTTCGAGGAAAGAAGTCTTTAGCTGGTCAGATTCTTCTGCTTTTTCTTTTGCGATCTTCAGGTCATTTGTTCTCGATTCCACCAGCTTTTCCAGATGGTGTCTGTGCTTCTCAAGCTCTATGGTTTGTTTTCTTATCAGTTTGTTTTGTTCTTCCGCCAGATTTTTCTTTTCAAGGAGTTTTTCTTTCTGCGACAGGATCTCCTTTTTTTGTTCTTCTATGATACGGCCCTTTTTTTCAATTTCTTTTTCATTCTCCTTTATCCGGTTTCTGATCCTGGTTGTCAGAAGGAAAAACATCAACAGGATCAGAATTACTATCCCTGCCGCTATTCCGGTAAATAATTTGTTTCCCGTGAAGAGATTGGTGTGATACAATGCTATAATACCCTGATCCCGGAAGAAAAAAACATCCGGAATAAAATACAGGGGAACCAGAGCAGGAAAAAAAGATGCCTTTCTGTATGAAATAAGATTTCGAATAAAATGAACTATAGTCATACGAAAAATAAAGTAACAGTAAATTGCCTGTAAGAATCGTTAGTTAGAGATATATGCGAGAGTCTCCCAAATAATGAACCCGGCTCATTTAAAGTTAAGCAAATCTTTGAGAAATTAAAATTCATTTATCTTAATTTTGATACCTGATTTCAGGAAATAAACATTAAAAATATTCAGGTGTTATACTGAATCCTGCGAACGGACGGAAGGGTCTGTCCGCCCGCCCGCCTGCCTGAACTGCCGTATGGCAGGCAGGGATGAACATCCGTTCGGTACGGGCGGGTTGCTTGCAGGATTCGCAAGCACAAAAAAATAAACAAAAAAGGATCGAAGTTCGGCAAAGCCGGTCTTCAATTCTTTGTAAATCTTATTAATCAAAAAACATGTTACTGAATAAGAACACAAAAATGGCCGAGGTCATACACGTCAACTATCTGGTATTACCCATCCTTGAAAGGTTCGACATTCAACTGGGATTCGGAGATAAAACCATTCGGGAGGTTTGTTCTGACAGGAACGTCAATGTCGATTTCTTTCTCGAGATCATCAATTCGTTTAATGATCACCATTATTTCCCCGAAGCACAATTTAAGACGTTTCCTTTGAGGTCCATTATTCAGTATATACAGAAATCTCATAACTATTATCTGGATAATAAGATCCCTCAGATAGAATCACTTATTCAAAAGTTAAAAGACTTGTCAGAAGTCTCGCAAAAGGAACAGGTTGAGCTGATTGAAAAATTTTTCCAGGAGTACAAAGACGAAATTATTATTCACATTCAGAATGAAGAAAACGATGTATTTCCGTATATTCTGACAATAGACGATGCTATATCGGAGCAAAGGATTGATGAATCATTAAAAAAACTTGTTCATGAACGATCGATCAAATATTTTATTGACACGCATACCAATATTGAGGATAAATTGTACGATCTGAAGAACATCATCATCAAATATTTACCACCGGCAAAAGATCACACGATTTCAAATGCGTTGTTGTTCGAATTGTTCCGGCTGGAGCGTGATCTGAATGATCATGCCCGTATGGAGGATAAAGTGCTGGCGCCGAAAGTCCAGTACCTTGAATCTCAAATACTCGATGATCCTAAATGAATATAATACCTACAATAATATGCATCAGGAATCCTTTGCTAAAAAAAGGGATCGTACAATTCATTGATGCTGCAATTCATGACCCGGAACTGATTTACTGTGATCAGATCAATGATATATTCCGGTATAAGGATTATAATTCCGTCATCATTCTGATTGACCAGAAACTCATTCCCAATCCCTGTATTTTTTGTCTGGATAAAATAAAGAATATATTTCCGGAAAGCAGGCTTATCGCGATTACCGATAGTAAGATACCGGATAATATGGTCCCTTATTTTGCAGAGATCATTTCCACCGAAGAGACAGAAAACGAAATTGCTGCCAAGATCTATAAAATATACAGTGATACTGAACTAAGAAAGGAAAACCGTAACCTGAACAATCAGTTGAGTGAAAGGGAGACAGAGATCTTAAAATTCGTTGCTCTTGGTCTTACAAACAGGGAAATAGCAGAGAAACTGTTTATCAGTGCCCATACCGTAATTACCCACAGGAAGAACATTACCGCAAAACTCGGCATTAAGACAATTGCCGGGCTGACCGTTTATGCGGTATTGAACGGGATAATTTCATCTGACGAAATAACAAAGTAAATCGTCATTTTTCATTGCATTAATATTCCAGTTCTTTTTTGCCGGAAAATTTAAATACTTTGAACAGATACAGCAGTAAAGGGATCACCAGTGCCAGACCGATCAGTAACGCCAGGATCATCATCTGCAGGGTCTTATCCGGAGCAATAGTATTGTAAACGGTGAGCGGGGACGAATTTTTCAGATATACCATAACCGGAAATTGAATTCCAAACCATCCGATAAGGATTGCGGTTGTTTGTGCACCGACGATTATTCTTGTAAAATTTTTCTTTTTCCTGTTCAGGGCATAGAAAAATATTGGGATCAGCACTGTAGCAAAGGAAGTACAAAGTATACCGATCCATGAATTAAGGTATTTTTTAAAAAGATGCAATCCCTCCAGCTCAGCAGTAAGAAATACAACCAGTCCTGCCAGAACCATTAGCCCGAGAAGTTTCTTTGAATAGCCGGTGAACATTTTTTCCGAATTTTCATCTCCCGGCTCACCGGAAAGATAAACCGATGCAAGGTAAGCAAATAGCAGAACAACAAATACCCCAAGTGAAAATGAAAACCAACTCAACCAGGGGGCGACATACAGCTCGGTAAAGGACAATGTTGTGTCGGTAGCGATCTTACCTGAAATAACCGCCCCCAGGGTAACGCCCAGGAAGAAAGGAGTAAATACGCTGAATACTTTAAAAAGGAAAGTATATACGGTGTGAGAGCGGTCTTTAAAAGGATCATAGTACCTGAAAGTAAATGCTGTTCCTCTGAAAATAATACCGAACAGCACCAGCATGATGGGAATATGCAGGTACTGGGAAACAGTTGAATAGACTTCCGGGAAGGCATTGAACATGACAACAATAACGACGATGAGCCAGATATGATTTGCTTCCCATACGGGAGCAATGGCTTTTGATATGGTATCGATACCTTTTTTCCCGGAAAATATTTCTATGATCCCGGCTCCGAAGTCAGCTCCTCCAAGCAACACATAGAGCAACAAAGAAAGACCTACAAAAAGAACAGCCAATTCCATCATAATTACAGATCGGTTTAATGGTTTTTATTTGAGAGTTTTTTCTTGTTCAAATCGTATTTGCCTCCTCATCAGGAAAATGGATAGCAGCGATAAGATCAGGTAAACAGCCGATATCAGCAGCAACGGATAAATGATCCCCGGCATTGGGGTCAGTGCTTCTTCCGTACGCATAATACGATAGATGATCCAGGGTTGCCGGCCGAGTTCGGTAACCATCCAGCCTGCTTCTATTGCCAGAAATCCCAGAGGCATGGTAAAGGCAAGTATACGCAGCCACCAGGCTTTCTCCAGCATGTGTTTCCATTGCCACGATAACAGGAAAAAGAGCAGGGCGACGGCTGCCATGATAAAACCAAGGAATACCATGAGCTGAAAATTGATATGCGTCAGCAAAACAGGAGGCCATTCATCACGGGGAAATTCTTCCAGGCCTTTCACCCGGGCATCGGTATTTCCATAGGCAAGCCAACTGAGCATTCCCGGGATCTTAACAGCCATTTTTACTTCCTGTGTTTCTTCATTGGGAATGCCACCGATCAGCAAGGGTGCTTTTGTCCGGGTTTCAAATGCCGATTCCATGGCAGCAAGTTTTTCCGGCTGGCGTTTGGCAACGTTTTTAGCGGCAATGTCTCCGCTGAAAGGCATGATAAAAGCCGCGACAGCCCCGAAAGTTAAGGCAATTTTGTACGCTGCCCGGTGAAATTCAGTGTTCTTGTTTTTCAGTAAAAGAATGGCATGCAATCCGGCAATACCAAACCCGACAGCCGCAAATGCGGCAATGACCATGTGTGTCGATTGCGATAACCAGGCGGCATTGAACATGGCGTCGGCAGGGTCTATATTGACAGCCTGCCCGTTGATCCAGTCAAATCCTTCCGGACTGTTCATCCATCCGTTGGCGGCAATAACAAAAAATGCCGAAGTAACCCCTGAAATTCCTATCAGCAGTCCTGAACCCAGATGTACCCATTTGTTCAGTCTCTTCCAGCCATACAGGAATAACCCCAATGCAATGGCCTCTGTAAAGAAAGCGGCTCCTTCCCACGAAAAGGGCATTCCTATGATCGGCCCCGCATGTTTCATGAATTCGGGCCATAGCAATCCGAGTTCAAAAGAGAGAACCGTTCCTGAAACAGCCCCGATGGCAAAAAAGATGGCAATGCCTCTCGACCAAGCTTTTGTCAGCCGGAGGTAAATGTCTTTGCCGGTTCTTATCCATTTCAGATGACTGACAAACATAAAGAAAGGCAGGGCCATTCCGATGCTGGCATATACAATATGAAATCCAAGGGATATGGCCATTTGGTACCGGGCAGCAAGGAAGTCATTCATAGACGGTCATGGTTTTCGGTAAAACAGAAAAAACAAGATTAAGCATTAAAATTCGAAAAAATTACAGACAAGAAAAAATTTTACGGGAATCTTGTTCTTATTTCCCTTATACTTAGTACAAAGATTACTAACTTTAACCCCCTTAAAGACGTCGATAATATGTTTTTCTTTAGCGGATTCAGTTCGTTTTTTCCATACATACTTTATATTTCAGCCATCTGGGTCTGTGTACTGATCGGGTTCAGAGGACGGTATCTGACGCTATTTTCTTTTACGAAGCAACCGGAAAGCATTACTTTAAATGAGCCGGCAGAGCAGTACCATGTTATTGACGAAAGTGTGTATACCGATGATGGATCTTTTGTTACCGATGCATCTGACGATCATATCAGTCAGGAGGAATTAAACGGGATAATAAGGTATTGGAATAACTTTAAGATAAAGTATTTTTCATTAACAGAGAGCAGAGATGATCAGATTCTTTTCTCCTGCCACTTCCTGAGAGCACCTCCCTTTATTATCTGACCACTTAATTTTCCAGATATATTTTTTCTTTAAAGTGCATTATTTATGTAATGCTTTTAATTTATTGTCTTTAAGTAAAAATTAATGAACATGAACAGATTAATTTATATACTACTAATTGGCTTTGTATTCCTTATTTCCTGTGAGAAAGAGGAGGAAGGGGAAAAAGAACAAACCGTCGATATATCCATGGGAGCAAATCAGGCAATGGATGTTTATTATAGCTTCACAAACGGTGAAGTTTCTTCATCGGATCGTTCAACATGGGACCTTGCTTTTTCGGTTCCTTTGCAGACAGCAACTATTCGTATAAACGAGGGAGCAGGGGTTGAACTTTACCAGGTCGGCGATACCAATTTATGGGAATCGGCAGATACTTCCGGTATACAGGGATGGGATCCTTTGTACAACGATAAATCGGATTGGATGACCGGAGCTTTCAATGTCGGATCAACAGGAGGTTTTGATTATGGCTGGGCAATCTATGACCATGGGAATACCTACAATGTTATCGGTCAGTACATTTATGTTATTAAACTTTCCAATGGCGCTTATAAGAAGCTTTACATCATCAAAAAAGACGGCCGTACAAATACCTATCATCTGCGGTGGGCAAATATCGACGGATCGGACCAGGTGGACGAAACCTTTTCACCGGCAGCATATGCGGAAACGAAACATTTCATTCACTATTCACTGGTGACAGGGGAGATGGTCGTGACCGAACCGGACATGGAAGCATGGGATCTGTTGTTTACGAGGTACATGGAAAAGATCGAAGCTTCGCCGGGAACCGAAGTTGATTATCCGGTGATGGGAGTGCTCATGAACCAGGATCATGAAGGAGTTCAGGTTTCAGGCATGGATTCTTCTGAAGCCGGCTATTCGGATGCTGAAACAGACTTTTTAACGCAGGCCGATGTGATTGGCTGGGACTGGAAATCGTTTGATCCGGAAACTCAGGCAATAACCGTGGCTGCTGATAAGAGCTATTTTATTAAACTTGCCGGCGGAAGCATATACAAGCTCTATTTTACGGATTATGCCGGTGAGGCAGAAGGATCAATGACTTTCAGGCAGCTGAAAGTCGAGTAAATTATTGATATAACCACAGGTTGTGCTGAATAAAATTTCAGAATTCTGCTTTGGATTGCTGATGTATCTCACATGCTGCCATGTGAATGCCCAGGACATGCATTTTATTTTTAAAGACAAGGTAACGGGCCAGCCAGTTGAATTTGCCCATGTCGTTGCCAGACATATGGGAAATAATTCAGCGGGAAAAGTCATATCCGATCATGACGGGAAAGTGAGGCTCGACCTTACTCCCCCGCTGATCATTGCTGTTTCAAGCCTGGGTTTTAAGCCATATGTTGATACTTTCCGGGTTCCGGGAGAGCATGTTATCCTGCTTTCTCCTGAGTATTATCAGTTAGACCGTGTGATAGTAACGGGTCAGTTCAGAGCACAACCTGTGGATAAGTCAATATACAAAATAAATGTGCTGGACAGCAGGCAGATGAAATTAAAAGCGGCAAATGATCTCGGTGATCTGATGCGTAATGAATTGGGTTTCCGGTACCGTTCCGAAGGAATATTCGGAGATTTTCTCAGCATACAGGGATTGTCGGGAGAATACATCAAGATCCTGATTGACGGGATCCCTGTGACAGGAAGAGTGGCAGGGAAAATTGACCTGGGGCAGCTTAGTTTGTTCAACGTAGATCATGTGGAAATAATTGAAGGTCCTATGTCGGTAGTTTACGGCAGCAATGCCCTGGCAGGGGCGGTCAATATCATAACATCCGATTATTCTGAGAAGGATTTTACCGGAAGGGTCAATACCGGTTATGAAAGTGTGGGAGAATACAATTTTGATCTTTCGGCATCAAAACGATTCGGCAAAAGTACATTTTCCATACACGGTGCCAGGTATTTCAATTCGGGATGGGGACCCGTGGATACTTCCCGGCACAAGATCTGGAAGCCGAAACTGCAGTACCTTACCGGTGGATCCTATGTTTACAGGAACAAGTCACTTCGTCTCAATTACAATACCGGTTATTTGCATGAGGAATTGCGTGATCCGGGAGAGCTGACCATAGAAAATCTCTATGAAAGTGCGCTTGACGGATACCATTTTACAACAAGATGGAACAATAGTCTGAGCATAGTGAATACCTTTCATGACGATTTTGTAATGAATTTTCAGGGAGGTTATTCTTATTACGGGAAGCAAAAGCTTACCTATATAAATGACTTGGTGAACCTTGAGAAAACCCTGGCGGACAACCGGGACCTGCATGATACGATCCGGTTCCATCAGGTCTCTGCCAGGGGATTTGTTTCGAACATATCAGGAAAGAAATTTGAGTATCAGACAGGCTTCGATATGAATGATGAATTTGCCAAAGGAAAGCGTGTGCAGGGGGCCAGAAATATGTTTGATCTCGCCGGTTTTATGAACTTCATTTATCAGCCAGTGGAAGAAGTTCAGGTTCAGCCAGGGATCAGGGTGATTTACAATTCAAAATTCAGATCTCCCCTGGTTTATGCCTTCAACATAAAATACCGTCCCGGAGATCTTACTGTCAGAGGATCCTTCTCCAGGGGCTTTCGGCCACCGTCACTGAAGCAATTGTACCTCGAATTCATTGATGCCAATCATGAAATATTAGGGAACCCGGATTTGAAGCCTGAGGATGGTTATAATCTGACCGTTTCGGGAGAATTTATCCATTCAAAGAGAAAACATAACATCAACCTGTCCCTGAGTGTATTTTACAATTCGATCAGGGATGCCATTCAACTTGCAGTCGACACTTCGTCTCCCGGTGTGGGAAGGGGAAAATACTTTAACCTTGAAAGCGATCGTTTCAGTACCCGGGGATTTGAGCTGGACATGAAATACCATCTGTTTCCGAGGATAACGGTCAAAACGGGAATTATCACTACGGGCCGCAGCAAACCGGGAAGGAAGGGAGA
>JASFVU010000165.1:0-6452 GCA_050049665.1 Bacteroidales bacterium
ACAGACATTGCCTCTTCATTGCAATACTCGAGTCCCGGATACAATTATGAGATCGGGATTTATCACAAATACAACGATTCCTATCTGGAGTTTGTGGGAAATTTCAATGAGGACGGTGAACTGAGCGGATTAGCACAGCGATCGGTAAATGGTTATCATATTCTGGATATCATACTTTCGAAGACTTTCAGGAAAGCGGGGATCACATTATCCGGCGGGATAAAAAATCTGTTCGATGTTACCCTGGTTGAATCTACCGGCAGCCTGTTCTTCCACGATAGCGGAAGTAATTCCACGGCTGTCGGATACGGACGTACTTTTTTTATCAGTTTGAATTATACATTTGAAAAGCTCTGACAGCTATGTTTGAAAAGCATGTTTTTATCCGGTTCGTTATTCTTTCCCTGTTTTTTGTTTCATGCTTTGAAGAGGATGAACAGGTATCTCCGTATCCACGGGATGTTGTAACCATATATGATAACATTGAGTACCATCAGAGTTATTTTGATCTTGAGTCGGAAGAAGTTGTCAGCTCACATGCTTCTGATCTGTGGCAATTAGGGTTTGAATGCGGCGCCGAAGGCTGGCACATCCTGGTGAACTCCGGAGCCCATTGGTTTGTGTTTAATTCCGGGCAAACCGATATAAATGCTGAGTTCTCATACCCTGATGATGCCTTGTGGGGATACGATAATCAATCGGCTTATCCCGATTCCACGGCTATCGGGAACTGGGTCTCTTTTGAAGGTGAAATGAAACAATATACCAACCATGTTTATCTTTTGGGCCGGTATTCATCAGGGGTTTACTCCGGCAGGGTGAAGATCCGGTTTCTAATGGTTGACAGTGCACAATACCGTTTTTTGTACAAACCCGAGGAAGGGATTGCTGATACCATGACCATCCTGAAAAGCGATTCGGCCAATTTTGTTTATTTTTCTTTCCGGGAGGACAAGCAGATTGCACTCGAGCCCGACAGGCTTGATTATGACCTGGTATTCGGTCCATACTACAAACTGGCAACACAATTTGGTATTACCATGCCTTACCTGGTGCGGGGAGTATTCCTTAACACCTGGAATACAGAAGCTCTTCTTGATTCGGTCAATGATTATGATGCCATTGATTACGGAATGATCGGGACGTATGAGTTGTCTTCTCAGCGTGATGTTATTGGTTATCAGTGGAAAGATGTAAATGTGAATACTTCCACGGGTTATGCAACCTATTCGGTGAAAGCGTATTATACCTATATTGTAAAAACTTCGCAGGATCATTATTACAAGCTGCGGTTTCTCAGTTTCAGCCTTGAAGGCAACACCGGTTACCCGAGGTTTGAATACAGGGAATTAAAGCCTGTTTTGTGAAGTTGTATGGTGCCATTAGCATTTAGCTTGCTGGCTTTTGGCTGTTAGGTTGCATGGTACGGAGTGCTGAATTTAAATTTCAACACACGCGGGTATTACAAAGCATTAAAAGTTCAGTTTTTCTTTGAGGTTCTTAAAACCGCTTTTGCTGATCCTGACCGACGGACCGTCTTTCAGTTTTGCCACGTAACTGTCTTTCCCATATGGCTCCAGTCGTTCTACCTGGTCAAGCCGGACAATATAAGAGCGGTGTACCCGCATAAAGTCATTTGGGTCAAGGTGTTTTTCAAAGTATTTCATCGTGGCTTGCTTCAGGTGTTTTCCATCGGTCGTATAGATCATTACATAATCGTCCTGTGCCTCAAGGTAACGGATCTTGTATACGGGGATAACGTGGATTTTATGGTTCGACTTAACAACAACTCGTTCAATGGTCTCCTCCAGAGGATTTTGCGCCAGCTTGCCGACATTCTTATCAGGAGGCTGGTTGCTGGTTATTCTTGTTATTGCCTTACTAAGGGATTCGAGAAGCCTTTCTTTGGAAAACGGTTTTAAAAGATAATCAACGGCATTCAATTCAAACGCCTGAATAGCATATTGGTTGTATGCGGTTGTAAAGATGATCTCGGGTTTGTCATCCAGGATTTCCAGCATTTCAAAGCCATTCAGTTTGGGCATTTGTATATCCAGAAATACAAGGTCGGGCTTTAAGTCCTGAATGGCTTTAATACCATCGAATCCGTTTTCACATTCTGCAATAATCTCGATCTGTTCGTTTTCTTTCAGGTAATTTTTGATCAGGTCTCTGCCAAGTTCTTCATCTTCAATAATGATGGCTTTGATTTTTTTCATGACAATGTATTTTTCATCTGTTTATAATTTCTGAGGAAATACCAGGGTAATGGCAAACGTATTATCATCCTGTGAGATTTTCAGCAGGTCATCTCTTCCGTACTGTATTTTCATCCTGCTTGTTACATTTCGCAGACCAATACCTTCCCCTTTTTTTGTAACAAAGTCAGGATCGTATTGATTTATAATTGTTACTTCCAGCAGATTATCCAGACATTTTGCCCTGATAAAAATATCCGATTGATCAATGCTTTCATAAATTCCATACTTAACCGCATTTTCCATTAATGGCTGAAGTATGAGTCCGGGTAACAGAAACCGGATACATTTTTCGTCAATATCTTTTTCAACATTCAGCCGTTTTCCAAACCGGATCTTTTCTATTTTCAGGTAACGGTCGATGTTATTCAATTCCTTTTCAAAGGTCGTCAGCGTTTCATTTTTATGTGAAAGCGAATACCGGAGGAAATCGGACAGGTTAATAACCATGTCCTGGGCTTTTTCCGGGCTGACCATGGAAAGAGAGCTGATGCTGTTCAGGCTGTTAAACAAAAAATGCGGATTGATCTGAAATTTCAGTGAGTTCAGCTCTGACTCTTTGATCAGCGCGTTCAGTTCGGCTTCTTTCAGTTGCTTTTCTTTAAAATTATGATAATAGATCAGCAGGTAATAGTTGGTACCTATTAATATATATAATAAGAATCCAATGCCTCCCCTCCAGGGCATGGATGAATTCAGGTATTTTATATAAGCATCGGATTCCGGAAAAGCCGAATGAAGGATCATGTAGGAGATCCACAGCCACAATCCCACAGCAAGGGAAGCTGCTGCCAGGTGGTTTATTGTAAAACTGATGACCTGGTTTTTTTCAATATTGGTAAAATATACCGGATACCAGATACCAATACCGAGAAGGGCAAAAAGTACATTCAATACAATGCTTTCGGAGAAGGAAATGGCAATACCAAAATCATTTACATAAACAAGGATTAAAATATGGATAGCACATAAAACAACCCAGATGATTATGTAAGTAATTAATGATCTTGTATTTTTAAGAATAGGGTGAAGCACTGTACAGCAAAGGATTAAGAAGGCAGGTTCAGCTAATAGCTTTTTATTTCACCTCCTCCGAAGATCACGATTCCTTTTATAATGAGTTCGGGGCGAGCATCATCACCCGCAGCTCTGGGGTGGATCCTGTGTTTATCGGAGAAACCCCCGAATATGGGCAGGACACTGATCCTGATATCCCAGTCTTCAGGCACGATAAATTTCATACCTCCGAAAACGGCAAACACTTCGATGTAATTTTTCCCCGGAGCGAGTCTGGCCCGGGTCATGTTAAAGTTAGAACCTCCGAAAAATGCCGATATTTTTCCTCCTTTAAAGTTCTGTGAGACAATGGTCCTGTCTCCTCCTCCAAAAAAGGCAAATTCATCGATTACATCTTCATCGCTCAGATTGTGTCTTTCAATATTGGGATGTTCGAACTTTCTCTTAAAAAGGATCATTATCCCTGCCAGTATAAGAATAGCGGGGAAAAAGATCTGCCAGAAGTTAAAATGAAAATCAAAAAAGTTTCTCAGATAAAAAGTACTCCCTACCAGCAGCAGGACAATGCCTGGACCTTTGTGCTCATGAGAAAGCAGAAAAGCAAATCCCAGTACAATAAGTATTACCTCCCACCGGAAAAGATAACGTTTCAGTTCGTAATTCATAATGCCCAAATTGCTGAGTAACAGCATTGTACCAATAGCTAAGATGATGAATCCGACCAAAAATCGTTTCCGTGCATGATATTGTTCCATTATAAGACAATTTTGATTATAGTGTAAAAGTATAATTACTTATTAATCAAGCAAACTGATATTCGGCGAAGCGTCTTATTTTATCGGTAAAAATGCATCTTGGTTTTATTAAAAGGCTACTGATTTTCACTGCCATACGGTGTTTCCGGCAGGCCTTTTTTGAAGAAATATCCTCAATAAAAAAAGTTACCGGTCAGATTCCTGTCGGAATTAATAAGAACGGAAAACATCGGTGCAGTCCGGTGGTCCCATTTACAGTATCCTCCGGGATTCCGGGCAGGGCCGGTGTTGATGATCACTTTGCTTTTCCCTGGCTGGCGACCGATTCCATGGCCTTTTTAACTTCTTCAGGATCGCCCAGATAATAATGTTTGACAGGTTTCAGTTCGCTGTCCAGTTCATACACCAGTGGCATTCCTGTGGGGATGTTCAGTTTCAGGATTTCTTCTTCACTCATGCCGTCGAGGTATTTTACAAGCGCCCTCAGGCTGTTCCCATGGGCGGCGATAATTACCTTTTTACCCGATTGAATAATCGGGGCAATGGTATCGTGCCAGTAAGGCAGGAAGCGGGCAACCGTGTCTTTCAGACTTTCTGTCAGGGGCAGTTCCGGTTCCGGGACATCATGGTAGACACGTAATTTTCCCGGGAAACGTTCATCTGTTTTTTCCAGTTCAGGAGGGGGAATATCATAACTTCTTCTCCAGATCAAAACCTGTTCTTCACCATGTTTTGCAGCAGTCTCGGCTTTGTTAAGGCCCTGCAAAGCTCCGTAATGTCTTTCATTTAATCTCCAGGATTTTTCCCATGGGATCCATAGCTGGTCCATTTCCTCGAGTGTAAGCCAGAGGGTTCGTAAAGCCCTTTTCAGAACAGAAACAAAGGCATAATCGAATTCAAATCCCTCTTCCTTTAAAACCTTTCCTGCCTTTCGGGCTTCCTGCATTCCCTTTTCGGTCAGATCCACATCCGTCCATCCGGTAAAACGATTCTCCTTGTTCCACTGGCTTTCGCCGTGCCGTAACAATACTACTTTATACATTTTGCTCTTAGTTTTCGAATTAATAAATTACCTGTGGTGTCACGCTACTTCTCCATCGAATTTATAACCTATGCTTTCAACGGTTTTCTTCACCTTTTCAAGATCGACCCTGCTTCCCGAAATAGTTACTGTTTCGGTATCAACGTCGGCATTTGTATGGTCGATCCCTTCAAGCTGATTTAAATTGTTTTCAACACTCATTTTGCAATGACTGCAATTCATGCCCCTGACAAATACCTTGATCTCATTCATCTTGTTTACATCGGTTGTTACAATACCTTGCTTTTTCCTTTTAATTTTTTTAAGAATATTCCTTACAAAGATATTCAATAAAAAAAGGATAAAAAATATGCCGGAAGTAAGTTGAAGCCAATAGGGAAGCAATCCGTGTTCATGCCCTGAGTGAAGCTGGGGAATAGCTGCGGTAAAGAGTTCACGCGGCAAAAAATAATCGATGAACAAGCCGGATAAAAGCGCTCCGGAGATCAGTGTTCCCAGGTAGATAAACAATGTTTTACGGCCCATGCTGTTCCCGATTACGGAAATCGTAGCCGCATTGGTAGCGGGGCCTGCCATTAGAAATACCAGTGCCGCACCGGGAGAAATCCCCTTCATGATCAATACAGCCGCTATGGGAACGGAGCTTGTTGCGCAAACATACACCGGGATGGAAGCGAAAAGAATGATCAGCATACCGAGAAAATCGTTGTGGATATAGTTCGCGAAAAAATCATCGGGGACAAAAACCGCGATCAGGGCGGCAATAAGCAACCCTATCACAAGCCACTTTGCAATGTCTTCCAGGAATTCGACAAAGGCGTAATGAAATATACTGTAAAAAGCGTTTTTCTTTTTTGTTCCGGGACTGATCCTGGCGGTTGTTACAATAGTTGTTTTTTGTTCTCCTTCCAGCTTATTGGTAACAGCTCCTCCAAACACGCCTGTTATGAGTGCAACTACCGGACGGACAACTGCAAATGGAAGGCCTAGTAGTGAATACGTAACCAGGATGGAGTCTACTCCCGTTTGCGGGGTGGAGATCAGAAAGGAAATGGATGCACCTTTTGATGCTCCGTTTTTATGGATGGAAACGCCGGTCGGGATGACACCGCATGAACACAAAGGGAGAGGTATTCCGATCAATGCTGCTCTTAACACGGATCTTATGTTTGAACCGCCAAGCAGGTTATTGATCTTTCCGTCCGGGAAAAATACATGCAGCAATCCCGCGATCAGAAAGCCCAGGAGAAGCCACGGTGCCATGTCAAGCACCAGCAGAAACAGTTTGTCAAAGTATCCGGCAACGTAGTTCATCCTTAAAAGGGGTTATTTATGGATCACTTTTTTTTCATCACAGCAATTGTACTCAAACTGTATAGT